>NZ_JAUBPB010000017.1:44759-108098 GCF_036700545.1 Microcoleus sp. SVA1B4 | reverse complement strand
CAACAAACTACATTGAAATTTAGTCGGATTTAACTGTAGCATATTTTGGGTTCCAGTTAAGATGCGTTTACCCTGGGTTTCAATCCCTGGTAGGGGTTTAGGTTGATTGCAATGATTTCTTATTTGATGAGGCTGCGTTTAGCGAGGTTTCAATCCCTGGTAGGGGTTTAGGTTGATTGCAATCCAGTCGCTAACACCCTGCTGACTTGCTAGCTCAGTTTCAATCCCTGGTAGGGGTTTAGGTTGATTGCAATTTGTGTTCATCCTGAAAATATTAGTGTGTGTACATTATAAACGTTTCAATCCCTGGTAGGGGTTTAGGTTGATTGCAATCTAAATCTGGCTGGTATTGGAATAAATTAAATGAGAATGTTTCAATCCCTGGTAGGGGTTTAGGTTGATTGCAATCCACAGCGAGGGAGTTTTGCCCGATCGCACTTACCGTTTCAATCCCTGGTAGGGGTTTAGGTTGATTGCAATTCAAGCTGTATCTCAAGTTTTTCGAGTTTAGTATTGTACTTGGTTTCAATCCCTGGTAGGGGTTTAGGTTGATTGCAATCTAGGGAAGTGAATAAACAAAAGGTAATGAATATGTTTCAATCCCTGGTAGGGGTTTAGGTTGATTGCAATTTTAGGCTGATGCACTCCCACGTTGATTACTTCCTCGTTTCAATCCCTGGTAGGGGTTTAGGTTGATTGCAATTGTACGTGCCTACCTTAAAGAGGCACAACACGCGTTTCAATCCCTGGTAGGGGTTTAGGTTGATTGCAATGGGAACTGTCACCATCTGCCACCACCTGTCCCACGATCTGTTTCAATCCCTGGTAGGGGTTTAGGTTGATTGCAATTTTGGCGAACTTGCAGCCCTCGGTTATGGAGTGATCGTTTCAATCCCTGGTAGGGGTTTAGGTTGATTGCAATTTTGCTTGGAAGCGCCAGGGCCGATACTTTTTACGTTTCAATCCCTGGTAGGGGTTTAGGTTGATTGCAATTATCGTGTCGATCGGCTTGTACAATGAGGAGTACGTTTCAATCCCTGGTAGGGGTTTAGGTTGATTGCAATTTGTGATTGCGTACCTAGGCAGTGAGTTGGTGGCGTTTCAATCCCTGGTAGGGGTTTAGGTTGATTGCAATCGGTCTAATGATGTATCTAAGCCACACACCGGGTGTTTCAATCCCTGGTAGGGGTTTAGGTTGATTGCAATCGCAGCGGGGAATATTTCCGATTCTCCTACCGCGTTTCAATCCCTGGTAGGGGTTTAGGTTGATTGCAATTTTACGCTCAAATGAAAATGTTTTTATTTTGCAGTTTCAATCCCTGGTAGGGGTTTAGGTTGATTGCAATCCTGTTATTAATGGATTTGCTAACAGGCTCAGAAGTGTATAAAGTTTCAATCCCTGGTAGGGGTTTAGGTTGATTGCAATTTTAGAATCTAGAGGCACAGACTATCCTCAATACGTTTCAATCCCTGGTAGGGGTTTAGGTTGATTGCAATAAAATCAAAGACGCTAATCCTGCCATTAAAGGAGTTTCAATCCCTGGTAGGGGTTTAGGTTGATTGCAATCCTAATCGACGCTTGTATGACAAGCCAGTAATTCTTGTTTCAATCCCTGGTAGGGGTTTAGGTTGATTGCAATAACGAGCATTCTCAATAGAAACTTGAGATTTAAGTTTCAATCCCTGGTAGGGGTTTAGGTTGATTGCAATCAGGGAAGTTAGGAGTTAGTGGTGGCAGCGAGCAAGTAGTTTCAATCCCTGGTAGGGGTTTAGGTTGATTGCAATTTCCGAAGACGTGCCACTGGTTATTAAGAATTTCGACGTTTCAATCCCTGGTAGGGGTTTAGGTTGATTGCAATTTGAAGGTGATTTCAGATTCAATATTGATTTGATTGCTAGTTTCAATCCCTGGTAGGGGTTTAGGTTGATTGCAATTTAAGGATACTAAGCCGAAAAAATAATACAGGGGTTTCAATCCCTGGTAGGGGTTTAGGTTGATTGCAATCAGGCTATCCGCCAACTTTTGATCCCAATCACGGTGGTTGGTTTCAATCCCTGGTAGGGGTTTAGGTTGATTGCAATTTAGGCGTCACTTCGACATGAATTTTAGCGGTGGTTGTTTCAATCCCTGGTAGGGGTTTAGGTTGATTGCAATTCGCATGAACAACACAAATATGTTACTCACTTGCGGTTTCAATCCCTGGTAGGGGTTTAGGTTGATTGCAATGTGGCTTTTATGCGTGTAAAACGAATGCGAGGGTTTCAATCCCTGGTAGGGGTTTAGGTTGATTGCAATGTGCATATTTTCTACTTAGTAGCGGGGATACATGGTTTCAATCCCTGGTAGGGGTTTAGGTTGATTGCAATGTTTAGCAATTCCAAGATACTTGTATATTTCTTCGTTTCAATCCCTGGTAGGGGTTTAGGTTGATTGCAATCTAAATCTTGGCGGGCGCGGTTGATAATGGGTGATTGGTTTCAATCCCTGGTAGGGGTTTAGGTTGATTGCAATAGAATCCTGAAACCCGCCCCAGATATCGCGAATGGTTTCAATCCCTGGTAGGGGTTTAGGTTGATTGCAATTCCGAGTACGTTTCTTTTCTCGATCGTTGAAGGGTTAGTTTCAATCCCTGGTAGGGGTTTAGGTTGATTGCAATACAACAGAGACAGCAGGAAGCAGAACACATTCTGGTTTCAATCCCTGGTAGGGGTTTAGGTTGATTGCAATTTAATCAATCTAGCCATAAAATGAATTAAAGTTAGTTTCAATCCCTGGTAGGGGTTTAGGTTGATTGCAATTCAACGACAAAAGTATTGGATTTCTGTTTCTCTGTTTCAATCCCTGGTAGGGGTTTAGGTTGATTGCAATCGCTGCGATCGGGCGTAACTTCCACAGTGCGATCGTTTCAATCCCTGGTAGGGGTTTAGGTTGATTGCAATGCTCGACTGTTTCGCCTTCGACTGTATGAAGTGAAATGTTTCAATCCCTGGTAGGGGTTTAGGTTGATTGCAATATCATTAAATGCAGTTGCTTTGCCTATCAGGCAGCTAGTTTCAATCCCTGGTAGGGGTTTAGGTTGATTGCAATAACTATTACAATTACAACTGCCGCAAAAATTACGTTTCAATCCCTGGTAGGGGTTTAGGTTGATTGCAATTCGAAGGTAGTTGCGCGATTCCTCCCCCATCGGCTGCTTTGTTTCAATCCCTGGTAGGGGTTTAGGTTGATTGCAATTCAGTAGAAAAGTTAGGGTTGGGTTCCGCTGCTTTCCGTTTCAATCCCTGGTAGGGGTTTAGGTTGATTGCAATTACACACTATGTCTACACTATTTTAATATAATTAAGTTTCAATCCCTGGTAGGGGTTTAGGTTGATTGCAATACTCTAAAAAATCAAGCTGTAGCACTCGATATGCTAGTTTCAATCCCTGGTAGGGGTTTAGGTTGATTGCAATTGTTGCACTACGCTTTGATATTGGTGCAATTTGGTTTCAATCCCTGGTAGGGGTTTAGGTTGATTGCAATGTTTTCAGACTGTCTGTGGTGTTGTAATATTTTTTGTTTCAATCCCTGGTAGGGGTTTAGGTTGATTGCAATGTGAGTTAGAATCAGATATTTTTGATGGTGAAAAGGTTTCAATCCCTGGTAGGGGTTTAGGTTGATTGCAATGAAATAGTACCTATTTTAAGTGTTCCAGCAATTTCTCTTTCTTTGAGTTTCAATCCCTGGTAGGGGTTTAGGTTGATTGCAATACACCCCCGCCCGGTTCATCCGATCGCCCGATCGGTTTCAATCCCTGGTAGGGGTTTAGGTTGATTGCAATCCGATGGAGTGCAGCCGATCGCCCGCGGGGAGGTTCCTGTTTCAATCCCTGGTAGGGGTTTAGGTTGATTGCAATCGGAGTTCATCCGATCGCCCGCGGGGAGGTTCCTGTTTCAATCCCTGGTAGGGGTTTAGGTTGATTGCAATGCAATAATTCACGTACTCCGATGATTTCACGCGTTTCAATCCCTGGTAGGGGTTTAGGTTGATTGCAATAGCAGGTTTCTGGAAGCCTTACTCTATTTAATTTTCAAGGTTCGTTTGCGATGACCTAAACTAAAAGTATCATTTCAGCCTCTGGGTTGTCAAGGGGCTACCGCCCAAAATCTCTGAAATCGTTTCCCAGTAACCCTTTCAGCGTTTGCGACGATCGATTTTGACTCCAGACAGGCTCAACCCCTTATCCCTCATAGAATCCAGCCACTTTTTTTCAGGCCCGCTTTTTTACACCTACCCATCGTCGCAAAATACAAAAGAGGAGCCCCGCGACTCCTCTCTCCAAACCCTCCAAACCAGTCTCTCAAACAAAAAATACCGTATTGTCCCTCGGAGGATCTCCACCAATCCGTTCCACCTTACCCTGACAGCAAGCGCACAGAGAATAGAAGCGGATATTATCTCGATCGCACTTAAGGAGCTTACTCAAGCGCGATCGCAACTTAGCATACTGAGTCGGAGTCAGTTCGCACTCAAAAATACTGTACTGTACCCACTGCCCGTAAGACTTGAGAATGCTGTGTATCTTAGTCCGCCGCTTATCATCGGAAACATCGTAACTCACAACAAAATACATAATAAACCTCCGCGATCGCTCTTATCTGATTACCAAAGGCGGATATTTGTCAATTTCCCCCATCAAATACTTCGCCAACAGCCTCCCCTGAATTTCAAAAGCTTCTTGGTAAGTATGCTGAACACCCATCACCGGATGCTTAAATTTAGATTGCTTCTTTTCTTCGTACAGGCGCAGAAAAATTTTCAACCCATCCTTAGTCAAAGAAACAGCCCCGCTCAAAGGTTCAGTTATAAAATCATCAGGACTCAACTGCCCCTTATTTACAGCCGAAAATACCAATGTATCCACAACCAAAGGTCGAAACTCTTCCATCAGATCCAAAGCCAAAGAAGGGCGGCCGTAGCGTTCCAAATGCAAGTATCCTAAATAAGGGTCAAACCCTACAATATTTACAGCACTTTGAACGTCATGTCGCAGCAACGAATAGCCTAAACTTAACAAAGCATTAACCGGATCGGTTGGAGGACGGCGGCGGCGGGCTTCAAATTGGAACTTTGAGGATTTAATTAACTGGTTGAAACAGCCAAAATAAGCCGCACTGCCAGCCCCTTCCAAACCTCTGAGAGAAGCGATCGAGTTAGTTTTGTCAAGAGGCGCGATCGCTCCATCCAGCCGCTTAACATGAGATTGCAAATCCAGTTGAGAATCTTCCCGTCCTCGTCGCAATAAAATAGTGCGGTAATTTTTTAGCTTCCCGCGTACAAACCCCCTAACTAAATGTATAGCCATCTCGGATTCCCCTGCTGCTTTCCACTGAGCAGATCGCACAAAAATGTTCTTAGTAACTTCAGGCTCCAGCCTGCCTAAATATCGCCCCGTTCCCGTGAGAAAAGTCAAAGGAATGTGACGGCTGAGCAGTTCAAAAACCACAGCAGGCGAGACGGTAGCACGTCCAAAAACAACCACACCATCAACTTTAATTAACGGCACATCCAAAAGATTTTTTTTCTCCGCTTTGACAGTGAGGCGTTCGTCAGTTTTGCCAATAAACGCATCATCTTGAGTAATATAAACAGTCCCCATTTTGAACTCTCCTGTGAATAAATTAACTAACTTCCTGATACCGGCTTACCTTCTCAGTAGCTTGCGGCAAACATTGCGAATAAAGGCTGCATCCTTTGCACCGGGGTTTGTAAACAGGCTGGGGGATAATCCCTTGGGTAAAAAGAGCCGTTATAGCAGAAATAGTTGCGATCGCCTCCTGTCTCAAACCCTCTGAAATCTCGACTAATTGCCGCTGATGCGACTGCGCGTAATACACATATCCAGTGGCAATATTTTTCCCCGTCATCTCCTCTAAACAAAGCGCTTGGGCGCAAACTTGCAACTCATCATTATCCCATTCCCCCTTCCGTCCCCGCTTGTATTCCACCGGATAAATCTCACCCTCCGCCGACTCAATCAAATCCGATTTACCAATCAGTTTGTAGCGCTCCGATTTCAGCCAAATCGCCCGCACCTGCCAAGTTTCATCGCGGTTAATCTCGCCCATCGTGTGAACGCGATCGTGCAAACTTGTCCCTTCTATGGTATACTGATTATCCGTGAATTCTCCCGCGCAAGACATTCGCCAGCAGCGGTGAGGACAGTAAGAATACTGGTTGAGGGATGCGATCGAAATGTAATCAGAATCGTTCATTTTTTTGATGGTTTGTAGGAAATTAGTAATTGGAATTAATTAGTGATGCCCCATTCCGCCAGGGGTTGAAACCCCTGTCTCATAGCTAAAGTCGGTTGAAACCGACTGAAGAAGTAATTTAATCATTGACGGGAGCGTCTAAGCCCCAAGATGAACTTACCGGTTGAAACCGACTGAGAAAGTAATTTAATCATTGATGATATTTTGAGCTTCTCGGTAACGGTAAGCGCCAAGGTTGAAACCAACTGAAGAAGTAATTTAATCATTCCTACTTCCAGTCCTCTTAAGAGGACTTGAGCTTTGAGGCAGGGGTTTCAACCCTTGCCGGACTATGGGTTTTACGTTCAGTTATCAAGAACTCTTATTAACAACTATTCGCCTAGTCATTCCCATCCCCATCGGAGTTTTCCTCCCCACCCCGCAGTAAACAGCAAAATCAGCCAAAGCATTAATTTGCTTAATCGCTAAAGGCTCGACATCTCCCAAAATCCGATAACTAACCTCCCCAACCATGCCGACAAAATCGCTTTGATAGTTAGTCAATCTTTCACTTTTGATGTTGACAAATGTCGAAAAAAGTGCATCGAATGACTGATCGGGAATTGCGATCGGGCTGTACTTATTCCACCGACTGAGGAGACTATTAAAAACGCAGTCTCTAGTAGGAATCACCGAATCAAATTTTCCCTGTCGAAAGGTAGTAGGAGTTGCAAAACTGAAGGCAATTAAGCGATTAGTTTCGGAAGCGCGATCGTACAATTGAGAGTAATCGCAAGCATTAGCCCAAGGCTGATCTACTTGGGGCGTTCCGAGAATCTTAGTAATCATCAAATCGGCGGGTCCGAGATGCCACGGCTTCGAGGGATTGAGATTCAGCCAAAGATTAGTTAATTTGCCGAATAGAGTGTCATCAAGCAGAGTAATCCGCCACCAACAGAGGGTGTGTTCGGGAATCGATTCTGTGTGTTCCCATTGCAGGAAATGGTGTTTTTTGAAAGGGCTTTTTTTAGTTTGCAAAGGGCTGAGAGTGAAGGATTTTTGGGCGGTGGCATCGTGGAGGCGATCGCCGAGTTTTTTGTCAACGGAGCTCACGAGGGTGAGGAAGAGGGCGTGCAGGTGTCTTCCGGTGAGGTATCCGGGGGGAATTGGGGCTAGGGGAAGGATGTTGAGGACTAGGCTGTGCGGCATATTGGGTTAATGGTTAAAAGAGGTTTGAATTAGCCAAGAGGTTTTCCCTGGTTTCTCGTTTTCTCATTTCTCGTTTCTCGTTCCCAGGTTCTACCTGGGAACGCATTTCTAGAGGCTTTGCCTCTTATTAATCGGCTCGAAAGCGGTATTCCATACACGCCGGAATTTTGAGTTGGTCAAAGTCGTAATATCGCCCTAGCATTTTGACATTTTGGATGAGGCTAACCGGAGGCATATTAACCACATCGTAGCTAATCACTTGATGGGAAAACATCACGTCTAAAGGGTTGAGAAGATAGGGAAAGATGAAGTCTGTTTCTGAGGGCGATCGCTTCACTTCCTTCTCTTCTAAAATTTCGACTGCTGCTTTGCTCATCCACTTTCCCAACCGTATCCAATTTGCCAGTTTCAGAGACTTCTCTGAGATTATGAAAAACTCAAATTTACTTTCCGGCCCAATTTCTTTAGTTCTTCCAAAACTAGGGATGTTTTTCTGGGTTTTCTCCATTTCAACGTGATAGTTGTTGTTGGCGTATTTCCAAGTGTTGAGAGTGGAGGAGTGGGAGATCGATCGCGCCGGAGTAACATAAATCCCCTGTTGGTTGAGCGCCGTTAAATGCTGCTCGTATTTAGGAACTTGTTCGGGACAGAAATAGCGATAGGAATCTTCTTCTGCAACGGTGGTGGAATAGATTTCGCTATCCACCAAACCGAGGGCGTAACAAAGCGCGTAATTGTGAATTACTGGCTCTGTTTCGTAAAGTCTCCCTATCTCGCGAGTTGCAAAATAAAGGCTATCGTGCAACTCGATTTGACAGCGGTAAATAAAAGCCACGATTTTTACTCCGTAGGTGCAACTGCTTTCTTACCTTTCTTGCCTTTTTCAGAACTCTTTAAGATATGTTTCTGAGCATAAGCTGTTGATTCGGTATTAGCTTGACTCAGCATTGATTGCAGTTGAGTTTCATCGCTGGCAATCGATTTTACTTCGGTCAAAAGGCTATTAAAAGATTCCCCTAGAAAATCGCGGTGCGATATGCACTCTCCATCCATCAGTTCAGAAATTGCTTGATTTGCATGAGTCAAAACATCATTTTCATTGAGAGGATCTGGGGGATTAATTTTGCCAGCAGCACTCATCAAATCGTAGATTTTTTGCGTCCACCGCAGATTGCTAACAATCTCACCATCAGCAAAAATCACTCCGATCAATTCATTGCGAACTCGACCCGTGCGAGTAGTTTGCGCTCCGTAGTGCCGCGTTCGGAGAATGTTGTTGAAAACGTAGATAAAACCTGTTTCTGTCGGGTCTTTCAACGTTACAATGCTGGGAAAAAAGACTTGAGGCAAAATGTGGTCTTGACTGTTAATGCGGCTGGTAACTTCTCCCTGACGGCTCATTGTTCCACTTTCAAACGGTGCATTGAGGGTGAAATTGAGGTGAGAATCATCGAAGGGAGTGATGGAATAAGCCGTGTCTACAACTACTTTGGATTTCTCAGAACCCGAATCGCCGATCGCAAAACCGTACAAAATACAATCAGGAGTAGTTTTACTAAAATCAACGTTGTAATCGCACTTTTCCCAATCGCCAATTTTGTAGTTTCGCAGCAATTCTCGTCCGGTTAAACGTTCGGCTGTAGACTGTTTCCGCTTAAACATTGCTAAACGGCTGATGTGCGTTTTGTCTTCAATCCCAGCACTTACTCTGGCTTTATTCAATTCGCCGTCAGTCTGAAACAGTGGATAAGATTCGGTGACGCGGATGGTGATAAAATGAGCGTATTTTCCCATCGGTTTTGCGGGAATTTCATCGTGAAAAAATTTAGAATCGAGAGTTTTCAGAAATTTCATCGTTGTTTCTCCAGTACAAGTTGATTGAAAAAAAGCGGATAATTTAGGCTAATTCTGTTTCGGTTTCGGGAACTTCATCAGGTTCTTCCTGCTTGCGCTCCCGGCGTTCTTTGTCGTCTTCCAAGCGATAAAGGTAATCGCAAGTATCCCGAATCAAGTTGAGTTGAGTGCCTGCTAAACGAGCGCGATCGCCCTTCAAACTTCCATTAAAAATCACCTCCACAAAATACTTAGCAAAATCATAAATTGCTTGCCGTTCTTCCTCAGAATTCAAAGCAGGTTTCCACTTCCCATCCACAAAAGCAAGTGTTGGTTTTCCTTCTGCGGCCCGCCGCCGCACGTTATTCATCAGCTTTGACAAACGCCCGGCCACAATATCTGTTAAAGATTCGGTATTGTTGGCTAAAGCTTTGTCAAATTTCAGAATAACGTCAGCAGCTTCGTCAATAGGTTTCAGCACAGCATTAGCTTTCGCATATTGACTTTTTGCACGATAAAATCGGCGGTACAGTTCGGTCAATTCTCGCATTTGATTCACGGTTTTTCCCTCTGGTTCAAAGTAGTAGTAAAAATTTAGGTACAGCCGGATTTTGGCAATGGGTACGGACTCAATTTTGTCTTGTTTCCGCAGCCATTTATTCAGGTAGTGAAAGACATAAAGAGGACTGGTTTCTAAATCTCGCGCTAAATCTGACAATTTCCCCCAGTCGGGATTGCCATCTTTTTTGCGGTTAACTTCTAAGTGAATGCAGTAAGCGGCACTTAAAGCATTTAGCGGTGAAATTTTAGGCGGATTTGATGGGGGAGGCAAAATGCCGTCTAAGCGATATTCATTTTGCTTAATTAAAGAACGAATTGCTTGATGTTCGCCATCAATCACAACGGTTTTTTCAAAATCTGTACCGCTAATGAATGGCGGTACTGGCGACTCGGATGCCACTGTTTTGACATCGAGAATTAGCGGTAAAGCAAAGGCTAACCAAGTCGGCATTACCCAAGATTCCGTATCTGTGGCATCTTTTCCTGGTGGCAATGCTAGGAAGAAAAAGGTCAGCGGTTGATTGTCGGGATAGCTGATCTTGAAAGTGCGATCGTCTTCTGATTGCAAATTCTCCTGAATCAATAATGAATCAACTTGTTGATAATTGTCAAGGGTAAAATTAGCAATTTGTTTCTCAGTAATCAAATGCTTGCGGATATCAGCATCAAATCGCGTTCTGGCAATCCAACTATAAGCTTTCTGAAGAAACTTGTTGGTTTCGGGAGTAAAGAAGTAAGCTGGGTAAAGATAGAGATACCGATATTTGCGCCCTTCAAAATCTCCTCCCGTGGCATTGGTTTGATTCATCAAAATTTGCCTCAACATAATCTCGATCGACCAAATTGAGCAAATCTGACGCTTGGCAGCTTGCGCGTTAAACAAAATTTGGCGGTTGCTGTAAACTTGGGGAGTAAATAAAGTCGCCGCCTCCATTTGTTCCGTCACAGTGTAAGCCGAACTCGACATCGCACAAACATTTTCGCGTCCTCTCCCTGTGATTTTTGCCGCACTGTACCGCGCCAATTCTAGTAAAAACGGATCGGTTTCAGGTTTGACAACTGCCCCCGTTGGCAAGGAAACAATGCGGCTGACATAAGTCCGCAAATCGTTCCACCCGTCGGGAATTTCAAACTTTTCGGCAATGGGTTTGATGAAACTGGTTGCACATTCAACCATATTGCTTAAAACGTCGCGCAATTCAGCTTCATTCAATCCTTTCTTTCGCTGCAAATACCGTGCAGCTAAGTAATACCAATCCAGAGGAACGCCACCTATTTTTTTTAGAGATTGGATGGCTTTTAAAGCCGGGATTTCGTCAGCCAAACCCAAATGTTCTGCCAGTTTTTGAGTTAAATCTAATTCCGGCACATTTTGCCGTTTAGCTTTGGGCAGTTCTTTCTGAGAATTACTCAAGCGTTCTTGCCATTTATTCCAAATTCCCCGACACAGGATATCCCCAAATTCTGCTAGCCTATCAATCCGATAATCTTCGGGAAATTCTAGATTCAATTCACCGGGCAAATCCCCATCTTTTTGGAAACTTAGCAAGCTGTCGCTGCGCTTTTTGGCAGAGGATGCTTTGGTGCTGGGAATGAGTTTGCAAGCTGCTTCGATGGTGACTCCCATGAGTTCGATTATATCAAAAAACAGCCAGTAGAATTCACCAAATTTAAATCCTTTTCCGTCTCGGCTAAATCCTGTTGTTTTGAGCTTCAATCTCTCGGCACAAAGGTTCTTGATTTTGGCGATAACTTGGTTAGGAATTTCAGCAGTTTCGATAGCCGGTGCATTGGTTTTAGCTAGATAAACAGCACCATCTGGCAAATACAGCAGCGGCGTATAGAACTCGCTGGGATGAGCGTCCATCAGAGCATTGTTAATGATATTTGTCAATACTCCGCGATTGTCAGAGAGGGAGTGATAGCTAAATTTAAGTTGTCCGTTGCTGAGGGAAGTCAAAACTTCAGATAAACCGTTAGCTTCGGCATCGCTGGGATGTTTCACTACTGAGGCAAATAAGTCGGAAAGTCTGACTAAGTTGGCTATAGTTCCTCTAATTCTACCATCGAGTTTAGGCTGCAATCCGCGAATTTCCAGACCGCGATCGCTATCATATTTGACTCCGGCATTGTTGCTCATCCACACAAGATCATCGATGTGAGATCGCCAATTTTCGCCTAATAAACTATCTAATCCGAGTTGTTGAATTTTGAGAGCCACATAATCGCGTCCGAAATTGGGGGCTTCGTCTTTATGGGGTGGTTTGTCTCGCCAGTCTCGGTTGGCAAATTTTCCCTCTAAATCGTTAGTTTTCAGCCATTCACAATAATCGGGAAATTTGTCGAAGTCGTGCAGGATGTACGATGCTATGAACAAAGCTATTTCTGTTTCACCGCAGTTGCGTTTAACAGGATTGGTTTCAGGTGTATTTGTCTTGAGTTGTTTGAGAATTCGGTAAGTTGGGAATAAGCCGTTAAGCAGGTGAGAAGTAAATGATTGATCGTGTTTGCTGCGCTCGACGTTGTTGCCTTTGGCGCGCATATCTTCTGTAAATTGACCGCCTTTGGCTGTGGCTCCAACTAGCTGCTGAATCAGTTTTGGTAGGACATTTTCGGCGAAAGATGTTAAAAGGCGATCGCCCTGATTTCCTGCCGTTTCTCGAATTGCTTCTTTAAATAAGCGAACTGTCAAAAGTTCGTATTTTGCAGGCGTTTCACTGTCATCATCATCGGAAGAATGCAGCCATTGGTAAAGTTTATCTACATTCATGATTCTGTTTCCTCTGGTTGAGTGGGTTGATATTCCTGAATCGTACCCTGTCGAATAATCCACAATTTCCCAAAAACTTCGGCTTGCTCTAATCCGAGGATTAACGTTTCTATTGCTTCTCTCCACTCTGTAAAATTGGCACGAGATGTTAGCCGAATTACAACAATCCCCGCATACTCAGATGGATTAAACCGCATCCGATTGCCAAATCCGCGATCGGCAGTAACTAAACATCTTTCCTCTTGACGGCAAACATTAATAAGTTCCACATCGGGTGCTGAAGTCAAACCTTGGTTTGGTACTGTTTCTACGTCATGCCCTGCCAAACGTAAAAAGGTAATAACGCGAACATCGACATTTTCATCTAGCTTTAACTTCACGTAGTTGCTTCCTCCTTTTTTCCTAATGGAATGTCGGTATAATAATCTCGCGTTACTTCGGCACCGTAAGCAATACAAGCGAATACATCGTCTCTTTCTATGCTGGGATATGCTTCTAGAATTTCCTCAACAGTCATTCCTCCAGCTAGGTAGTCAAGGATTAGGGAAACCCAAATCCGATGGCCGCGAATGCAGGGTTTTCCAAAACAGATATTTGGATCGATCGAGATTCGGGACAGTAAATTATCTCTAGTCATTTGTCTTCCTCCAGGTTTCGCGCAATTCATTTAAACAAATCCACTCGTCATTCTTCTTAACCTCGATGTACTCCCAGCCATTAGCTGAACCGCGATTTATTTTTGTTGCCAAGGGACTCGGTTTATCAAAATCTTGTCCGTCGTAAACAATGGTTCCTTTCATGGAGATTTCCAGACTGTTGATATAGTCACGACCTAACTTTTTTGCCACCTCCCGCTTCAGTTTGACTCGCACAGGCATTCCTCGCTTGGTGATACCCGCGTCAAGTAGCTGAGTCAGCTTGACATGGGAGTTGTCCGCTTTTTCTTCAGGAGTCTGACTGGCAAGTGCCAAATCGAGAGTTAACTGAGTCGGTGGTGTCTCCGGTTTACTGGGCTGTTGGGGAAGGGCTGTTCGATCGGGCTGTGACGGATTGATATTCAGGCGTTTGGGGAGCCAGTCGAGAAACGAAGTCCTTAGCATTTCTGGCATCTGAGAGATGTCGCTGTCGTTGAGATGAATATCCATAAGAAGTCTGTTGAGGTTGTTCCCATCGTGCCATCCTCTCCCCGGCAATGTCAAGTAGTTACTGTAGCCTTAATGATGAAGAGTTACTGTAGACTAATGGTTGGTCGCCAGGAACAACATCGCGTATTATTGAGTAAGGAGCAAAGGGCGCAGTTCAGTGCTGCATTAGTAGAAATACCTAAATACCTATCAGGGATTGAAACACTGTCGCCTTCTGATGTCGGGCAAAACCCTTTCTCCTCAACCTTTTCAGCATATCCAGCCTTCATCCTGCTGCGGTTTCCAGTGCCAAATCAGCGTCTCCAGCAACAGCGCCGATCGCCCAAACGCGATGGTGTAATTTGCTTTACCATCAAATCGATCGCTCAAAGCATAGGCTTGGAAATGCACGGGCAATCCACACTTGGCGCGTAAAGTAGCGCGATCGCGATCGGAGACAAAGCACACCAACCCCCGATTAGATAATTTGCGGCTAATCTCGTTAGTTCCCCCTGTCACTTCCAAATCTTTGAGAATTTGCACCTTGCCGGATTTAGCAATCTCGCTGAGGTCATCTCGCGAGCAATAAAACTGCCAATCTTCTCGCAAGTCCCGATACCCAGTCAATTTCAAATAACACAAAGCTTTCTCAAAACGGCTGGCTGCTAACCCGGCTTTTTTAGCTCGCTCCATAAAGTCCGCGCTTGTCATCAACTCAAAATGAAAGTTACTCAGCAAACTGGGAAGATTGTAAGTTTTAAACCGTTCTTTCTCAGGTTCGTCTGGATTAGTAATGTCATAAATCCCGCAATCTAACTGGCTGATTCCCCGAAAACTTCGAGCCTCCTCAATAATTTTCTTTTTCTCCTTTTCCATACAGCGCCGAAACTGCGCGTACATCTTCTCAATCGTAATTCCTAAAGCTTGCTCAATATCTGCTGCAAAATTATCCGCTGCTTCGGGATACTTGGTTTTCATCTGATAATTTGTTTTTAACTCTAAATGCACGCAAGCTGACTGAATTCCGCCCCACCGTTTGGGATATTTCTCAAACTCATTGACATCGCCGTAATGCTGGCGGATGGCTTCGGACAAACTAATGCGATCGCGCGTTTCGCCATCTTGCAGGGGGTGATTTTCAGCCTCAAACAGCCTCTCGACAATAAAGTTGGGCAGCAAAGCATAAGCTTGATAAATGTCAAAGCCAGGATGTCTCCCCAACCTGCCAAAACGCTGAATAAAATTCCCCGCATCCGCCGCTTCAAATACTAAAAAGTTAATCCGAAAGTCTACTCCCACATCAATTGTCGATGTTCCCAGAAGTAAATCAGCATCTTCAACAGATTTAGATTTCTCTGTCTCGCCAGTCAATCCGGTATTTTCTCGGACTTTCAATCCCAGCGGTTCAAAAATCGCCTTGAATTTGGGGACTAAGGTTTTTACAGTGGCGATCGAGTTCAGGATAATTGCGCCTTTACTCCCAGGATTATCTTGAAAAAATTTCAAAATCGTTGTTTCGGAATTTTCGACAATCCAGTTATAACTAGAGCGCAGGTTTGGTTCTAACTTTTGCGGGAAAGTCAAGTTAATCGGATAACTAATCTGTCGCCAGTTGTCGCCGGCTGCAAACCGATAACCGTCTTGCTTGACTGGATCGATGATGCGATGCTTTAATCCAGCTTTGGATAAAAAATCCTCCAGCAAATCGTTCGGTGTAGCAGAGAGGAATAAAAACTTTTTGCCTGGAACCGTGTGTTTAATTAACAGGATGGCATTGATGACGCTGGCAATTTGGGGAGATGAGAAAATGTGGAATTCGTCAAAAATAAAGAGTTCGTAGCTGTCGTCAATTTTGGCAAATAGGCGATCGGCATTGTCTCCTTTACCTTCTTTGTTTCGCCGCAAGTACCGGAAGTCGTGGATGTAGTGGAAGATGTCGGGATTTGTCAGTAAAATTTCTGAGTTGTCAGCGCGATCGCACAATCCTGCTAATTTTGAAGAAAGTTTATTTGTGGTAATAAAATCTTCCAGAATTGCTGCATTCAAACGATAAATTTGCGGGTCTTTTTCCGGTTTAAACAGTGCCTTGTAGCTTTTTACCTGTTTTTCTTGATCTCGCGCCAGTTCGTTTGTCGGGTACATTGCTAAAGTGCTCGTGCAATTTGTCATCGCTGCGAGGTAAGCTGCTAAACTTTTACCGTCCCCTGTCATTGCTGTATTGAAGACAACATCAATGGTTGGGTCTTTCAATGCTTCGTAGGTTTCGACTTGATGCCGCGAGAGTCCGTCCCAGCCCCCAGGTAAGGTAATGCCTGATGGAAGCGTTTGGGCGGGACATGAGTACACGGGTTTAAGAGTTATAGAATAATTTGCCATTTTTAATCTATTCCCGATCTATTATTGTCTCGAAGAGAATCTAGATAAGTAGTGACTTGCCGTTGATAAATCGGGTATTTCTGCAATACAATATCGATGGCTTGATGCACTTTGAGGGGATCGATTGCGTCATACAGATGTACCAGACGGTTACGCAAAACACCGGATTGAGATAGGATTTTAGCTAACTCCGCTGTTATGATCCCACAGTTGCTAACTTCTATAAAAACATCAAAGTTGCTATTCGGTTGCTGGACTTCTAATCGCTTGAGCAAATATCGATTGACATCAATTGCAACTTGAATTATCAGTTGCAACAATCGTTCTATAATTAACTGCTTTCCCCGATCGCTGAGATATTCTTCTAAAGTAATCGACTCAAAAGAACTTAAACTCTCTAGATAGTCTGTCATAAAATCCAGCTTAGCGAGGACTATCGCAGGCTCAATCTCCTTCATAATCCCCTCCTTTGCAATGCAATCTCGATTTTTTGTCGCAGATTATGACGCAGCATTTGTAGTTCTGCATCAGTCATCAAGCATTGTTGTTTAAAAGCTTCAAATTGACCTGATTCTGATTCGTAGAGTAAAATTCCATCTCGCGCCACAAAATGAGCAATTAGCGACGAACAGCGATGTAATTCCACAACATCAATTTCATCACTATTGATTCCAAAAACTTGACCCAAAATTCCTGGAACTTCAAACCAAGAAAATCCCCGGTCTTGGCAATATTCTTCCCTAAGCTTTTCATCGTAAAGTGCGGCAAAATCCCAGTCACTTTTGGCATGAGTATCGCCTCTGGCACGAGAACCAAAGAGAATTAGCATTTTGAGGTAAGGAATTTGTTCGGGAAGTTGTGAAGCAATTTCCTGAAGTTCAGTCAGCGTTGGGGAAATTTGGAGCATGATTAACTTTTGTAGAGTAAACAAATTCGAGGACTAGGACAGCAAATTTTCTGTTGTCAGAATAGTTTGTCTCTAGCACTTGATCTTTACAGGGAGATGGGAAGAAAATTTTCCCCAACCCCTGACAAAATAGCCTTACACCCTATTATTGACGTTCAGCAACAATCGGTTTCGTGCTACTGCCGGCTCTGGTGGCGTTTCTCAAGCTGATAGCCTTTGTTCTCTCAGCGGTTTGTACTTGCACTAAAATTATATTTGCATTGAAAACCAAATCTGTCAAGTATGTAGTTACACTTTTGTTGAATGCCCCGCAAAAAAGAGACAATTACACTTTCAATTCCGACCGGAACCAAAGAGCAGCTAGAGGCGATCGCCCTTCGCCTCGGTATCAAATGGGGCAAAAGTCCCAGTGTGTCTGGGTTACTGGTCGCGATCGCCCAACAAAAAATCGAAGTGGGCGAACCCTTTACCCTAAATTCAGTGCAGGTACAATCATTGAACAAAGCCGTCAAATTCCTCAACGACTCTGGCGAAGTCGAAGCCGCCCAGATCGTCATGGCATTACTTTTGGACAAAGCCAATCTGGAAACCCCTTTCCGGCAAAAGTTGCTCGAACAAGTCAACCAAACTGCCGAAGCGTGGCGGCTTCGACTCAATCAACTGATTGACGATCGCCAACCGTTCAGGCTGTTTTACCAGTCAGGCAAAGACAAAGTGAGCGAATTTACTGCCCGCAGTGCCAAAATTCGCCTCTACGACAAGCGCCTGTACCTAGAAATCTGGTGCGACGATGCTGACTCCAGAGAAATCCCGGAATTAGCTCACAATCGGTGTTTGCGCTTAGACAAGATTGTTAACTTGTTACCTGCAAGTGAAAAATGGCGCGAAACCATAGACTACTTAGAAGTACACTTACACTTTTGGAGGGGATTGGCTGGGAACTATGAATTCAAAGCGGATGAAGATGTGGCAAATGAAATGGTGGGAGACGTGCGCCATGTAGTGAAGCGGGTATCCAGCCGATTCTGGCTGTTCCGAGAGGTGTTTCGGTACGGCAAAGACTGCGTGATTGTCTCGCCCCAGAATGTGCGCGATCGCTTCCAACAAGAACTGATCGACCTCTGCCGCCAGTACAACCTCGAAATCCGCGATTAGATCAAAAAAAAGCAGCCTGTAAAGGCTGCTTTGACAAAAAAACCGTTGTTGAGTTAGAGGAGAAAACTTTAAATCGAATTCAAATTACCGCTGTTTCAACTCCTGCCTGAGTTTCCACTATTTTTATCTACCGCTGACTCACCTTGCCTTCAGAACAAAACTTCAAATCCCGATTAGAATGCTGCTGAAAGTTCGTTGACTACTTGGACTCGGCCTCTGAGCACCGCCCGCAGCAAGCGGTTGACACAGCCTCTGTCTTCGTCATTCAGAGAGTCGTCGAAGGTGGCGGCCATCAAACCGTAGCGATCCGCCAGAGTCAAAACGCCTGTATCGGTTACAGAAGCGAGGATTTCAGAGATAGCGCCGGGGAGGAGTTGTACGGGGTGCATGGCAGTGCGGTTGAATTCGATATATTTATCATCTTCTGGTTTCCTCAAAAGATCGGTGATATTAATGAGGCCGCGAAGGTGATTGTCAGGGGTGAAAGCAAGTGATCCGAGTAGAGTAAAGTTGTGACTTGGGTCACAATGCGATCGCCCGACAGCTTAAAACCCACCTCTGGCAGATGCGCCCATACCAGCGGAATTTATACATTGGGTATGATTTCTAAATGAGTTCCACTCTTACCCCCGTACTAAAAATGCTTGATTTTCTCAATCCCATCTTGGGCCGCAAGCCCGATCGCATCAAAGCCAATGTAGAAATCTATACTTGGCAAACCTGTCCCTACTGCATCCGCGCCAAAACTTTGCTGTGGTGGAAAGGCGTAAATTTCACGGAATACAAAATTGATGGCGACGAAGCGGCTAGAAAGGCAATGGCCGATCGCGCTAACGGACGCCGCAGCGTGCCCCAAATTTTCATTAATAAGCAACACGTAGGCGGCTGCGATGACATTCACAAACTTGATGCAGATGGAGAGTTAGATTCGCTGCTAGCTCAACCAGCAGTTTAAACTGAGATATTGCAGCATTTCCCGGAACAGGCAAGATGCCTGTTCCACAAAGAGTGAATTGTCTGCTTGTGGGTTGGGCCGGAAAGCCCGCCCGCGAAAGGCTTATTGACAAAAGTCCTGACTACAAATCTTTGGCAAATCTACTTAGATTGTCTTGCCGCCATTTAGCATCCGATCGCCTGTCTGTTTGCAATTCTAAGACGCGAATCCCGCTATTTGGCAGCAAATTTAATTTTTCTTTGAACTGTTCCCAATCCTTAATTACCTCGTGTTCCACGCCATAAGTTGCACACAACTGAGCAAAATTTATCTGCTGCGGCGTGGCAAAAAACTCTTCAAAGGGCGGGTCAAATTTGGCAACGGGCAACATTTCAAAAATTCCGCCGCCGTTGTTATTAATTAATATGATTGTCAAATGACCGACAAATTTATTTTTAATTAAAAAACCGTTTGTATCGTGCAAAAGTGTTAAGTCGCCTGTTAGCAGGATGCTGCTTAGATTGCGGTGAGAAACTCCCAAAGCTGTTGATAATGTGCCGTCTATACCGTTCGCGCCGCGATTGAAAAACGGTTTTATTTCTAAGTGGTTTGGCTTCCAGAAAAACTCGACATCTCGGACGGGCATACTGTTGGCAATAAATATCGGTGTTGCTGGCGGCAAAATTTGGGAAAGCAGCCAGGAAACTTTGGGTTCTATTATGTTGTTAATTGCTGATATTTTGTGGTCTATTGTTTGTCTGACTTGGATTTCGGTGTTGCGCCAAAGTTGGAGGTATTCGTTTGATGGAGAGGTTTGAACCCCCCCTAACCCCCCCTTGCTAAGGGGGGGGACAAGAGTTGACTCGCTCTTGCTAAGGGGGGGGATTTGAGTTGATTCGCCCTTGTTTAGGGGGGGGATTTGAGGGGGGATATTAGTGGTAGCAGGGGCTCGCTCCCCCCCTAACCCCAGGGCTGTTTCATTCTCTGTAGGGGCCGTGCCCCCGTGCCGGCCCTCTTGGTCTGAGGGGCCGATCGAATCCTCTAGATCGGGGGTAGGCACGGGGGCACTACCCCTACAAAATTCATGTTTTTCGGGAGAATGAAACAGCCCGGCCCCTAACCCCCCCTTGTTTAGGGGGGGGATTTGAGGGGGGATATTAGTGGTAGCAGTGGTTAGAACCCCCCCTAACCCCCCCTTGCTAAGGGGGGGGACTTGAGAGGACTCCTCCTTAAGCAGGGGGGGGACTTGAGTTAATATAGTTGCGAGATTAGTTGCGAGATTTTCTACGGAGGTTCGCAGGTGAATTGTTTTGCCGTGTAGGGGATCGAAGTTGTGGTGGCTGGGGTCGATTATGTAGCGTTTTGCTTTGGTTTTGTCTAGCCAGTTTCGCAGTTCTTTGCTTGTGGGTAAGTCTCCGATTTGAATGGCGATTTCTGGGGTTAATTTATCTGCTAGTTGGCGGTTTCGCAGGATTAAATCGTAGGTGGAAATTAGATGGGGGTTTAGTTGGGCGTAGTTTCTGACTGGGGATAGTCCTTCTGCTAAAACTGGCCAGTTTAAGGATTTGGAAATTTGGCCGATCGCACTACAGTATTTTTCTGCAAATTGAGGCTGTGCAACGCCTGCAATAATAATCCCTTTGCTGCACTTTTGCCATTGTTGCATGGTACTTTCTTCTCCCCTCCTTAACAAGGGGGGGCTGGGGGGGGTAGAGCTTTCTCCGGCAAAAATTGGTTCTAATCCTGCAAAGAAATGTTCGGGATTGAATTGTGTTTCTAAAGCTTCTACAGCTATGTCTGGAACGGGTACAAGCGGGTCACGGAAGGGGATGTTGAGGTGGACGGGGCCGGGTGTTGGAAATTGCGATCGCTCCCAAGCATACATTACCGTCTGCCGCAGATAGTCTAGCATTCCTCTGGACGCAGAAGGTATCGCTAATTCGGCTTGCCAGTTCGGATAATTGCCGTATATTTTCATTTGGTCGATCGCTTGTCCGGCGTGACAGTCCCGCAGTTCTGGAGGTCGATCGGCGGTGAATATTAGCAGTGGAATTCGACTTTCTCTCGCTTCTATTATTGCAGGATAAAAGTTGGCTGCAGCGGTTCCCGATGTGCAAATTAGTGCGGTTGGAAAACCGGATTTTTTGGCAATTCCTAATGCAAAAAAGCTGGCTGAACGTTCGTCGAGTATGGGAATAGTTTCTATTTTTTTGTTTTGAGCAAAGGCTATTGTTAATGGTGCCGATCGCGAACCGGGACAAATCACGGCTGTAGTTAATCCCAGTCGTTGCAATGTCTCTGCTAATATTGAAGACCAGAGAGTGTTGGTATTGCGAAAATCAATCATTTTTATAATAAATTGCTAAACTAAAGCATTTAAAAGTGGTTGTAATTTGAGCTGAATTTCTGCTAGTTCTTTCTCTGGTTCGGAACCGGCAACAATACCAGCACCAGCATAAAGTATAGCCCGATCGCCATCGATTAATGCCGATCGAATGCCGACGGCAAATTCGCCGTTGCCGGTGCGATCGATCCAGCCGAGGGGTGCTGCGTACAAAGAGCGATCGCAGCTTTCGCAGCCGCGAATTTGCTGTAGGGCAATGTCTCTCGGTACGCCCGCCACCGCTGGCGTTGGATGCAGTTGAGCTAAAATCTTTAATAAATGAATATCACGGGGAATTCTAGCCCTTATGGGTGTCCACAAATGCTGAATGTTTGACAGTTGCAGCAGCCTGGGAACCGGGGAAAAGTCGGGATTGATACCGAGACTCGACAGGCGATCGACTATAAAATCAATTACAACTCGATGTTCTCGAATATCCTTTTCGCTGTTGAGTAAACCTTTGCCTAAATTCGCATCTTCCACTTCATTTTTCCCCCTCGGTGCAGAACCAGCTAAAGCATCTGTTACTAATTCATTTTTGTGAATGCTAATTAAGCGTTCTGGACTGGCACCTATAAAATTTTGACCTTGGCCGTTACTGGTGGAAAATACGTAGCAACCGGGATAAGTAAGGCGCAAGTTATTTAACGAATCTATTAAACTGAAAGGGGTTTGGGAAATGACATTTATTGCTTGGGATAAAACAATTTTACTGAAATATTGAGAGTGGATCAAGTCTAAAGCCGACTTGACAGATGTTTTAAATTGAGTGGCATCGTTCACAGGAATTTGTTTTAAAAATATCGAGCCGTTTCTAATCGAAGTTATTTTTTTGTAAGAATGAGACGCAATTTTATCAAAATTTTGCCAAATATTATCCGTAATAATATTAATATTTAAATCTCGGTGAATGATGGCATTTGCGACAATTGTGCAGCTATCTTTCAGGCGAGTAATCTGCCATTTTGGTAAAAATACGGTGCCAGGGGGAAAGTAAGAATTGGTGGCGACATTCTCATCGAAGAAAGCAAAGCTACAAAAAAAGTGCGGCCCGCTGAAGGGCAAGCGTTCTGTACCGATGGTAATTGTTCGGGCAAGACAAGATTGAATAAAATTTTGAGCTAGGGCAAATCGATCGCTTCCGGCTACTGTTAGATGGATTGCCGAATCTAGGGCGGCGATCGCAAAACTGTTGCCGGAAATCGGGTCTCTTTTTTCAAAGTAAAAGTGCCGCTGGCAAGGTTCGGAAATCTCTTGAAGTAAAACTAGCGGATCGACGGGGGCAATCTCCTGAGAAATACTAACTATCTTGGTTTGATCTTTTTCGGTTAAAGACTGCTGGCAATCTAACAGAAACTGATGCAGTTGATTGCGGTCTTGTAAAAGATTAGCGCGGTGCGGTATTACTGTCATGAAAGCGAGAATAGCAGATTTGTCAGAAAGAGTGCGGTTTTGTCCCGCTAGAACCCCTATTTCGATCTAAGCACGGGAGGGCGATCGCACAACATGACCTTTCGAGTTTCCCGGAAAGTTTGGGCTCAGCGGCGGGGCGAAAACAGACTATCGCGCGATCGATCGAAACATTTAGACATAAAACTTTAAGATTGAGCGACTCAATCTCGACTCTCATACGATCGCCCCCACAGAGGTTTGCAGACGGGCATTACCGGGCGCGCGATCGCCCGCAAAGCCTGTCAACGGATACCCCCCGCGCACTAAACCCGATGCAGAGTAGAGTTTCTTCACCAATAAAATTGTAAAATTACTACGCTGCTATCAATTGCATCAAGTTTGTGTAATGACAACAAAGTTAATTGAACGTCCAAATAGTAAATTGTGGCTGGCGGCAATCAAGCCGCCCATGTACAGCGTTGCGGTAATTCCTATTTCAGTAGGAACAGCAGTTGCTTTTGCCGAAACTCAAACGATTAATTCGTCAATTTTTTCGACATTTTTAATGTCAGCCATTTTGATTATAGCATGGCTGAATCTCAGCAATGATGTATTTGACTCAGAAACAGGCATCGATAAAAATAAAGCGCATTCCCTAGTTAATTTAACCGGAAATAAAGCTTTAATTTTCGGGCTGGCAAATCTATTTTTAGCAGTGGGAGTGTCGGGAATCTGTGCCATAAGCTGGTGGCAAAAAGACCCAACAGTAATTTTGCTAGTAGTTTTGTGCTGTGCTCTCGGCTACACTTACCAAGGGCCTCCATTTCGTCTTGGCTATCAAGGTTTGGGGGAAATAATTTGCTTTTTTACCTTTGGGCCACTAGCCTTCGCCGCTGCTTATTATAGTCAGACTCAAACTTGGTCTGCAACTAATTTTGCGGCTTCGGTAATCGTGGGAATTACTACGAGTATCATCTTATTTTGTTCCCACTTTCATCAAATTGCGGATGATTTGGCGGCGGGTAAAAAATCGCCAATTGTGCGACTCGGTACAAAGAAAGGTGCCCAGTTGTTGCAGTGGTTGTGCGGCAGCGTTTATGCTTTGACTGTGCTATTTGTGGCTTTGGGAATGTTCCCAATTTGGACGCTGTTGATTTTTGGAAGTTTGCCATTTGCGATCGACCTTTGCCGCCATGTCACAGACTATCACGACCAACCTGCAAAGGTGAGCAACTCTAAGTTTATCGCAGTTACGCTGCATTTTTCGAGCGGATTGCTGCTGGCGTTGGGCTTTGGTTTGTAGATCGGGCGATCGAGAATTCGGGTAAACTGGAGGTATGGTTTGCTAAGTTGAAGGAGTTGGTGGAGTTGGGTAACTTCTCAAAATCTTGTTTAATTTAGCAATCCGTACCTCACATTGAATCGTATATTTGTATATGGACAAATTTAATAATTATAACTTTTACTATTCCTTAACGCGCAACAATAATCAGCAGACCATTCTATTTTTGCATGGATTTACTGGAAATTTTCAAGATTTTAGCCGCGTCATTTCCTTACTATCTAAAAATTATTGCTGCCTAGCAGTTGACCTTCCCGGTCACGGAGAAACTAGAGTCAGCGACGACGAAAGTTGCTACAATATATCAAATACAGCCCAAGCATTGATACACTTATTAGATGATTTACAAATAGGCAAATGTTTGTTGTTGGGCTATTCAATGGGCGGGCGATTGGCACTTTACATGACATTACATTTTCCAGAAAGATTCGAGAAAGTAGTGTTAGAGTCAGCTTCTCCAGGATTAAAGACAGAAAAAGAGCGATCGCACCGCCTGGAAGCCGATTCACAGATAGCACAAAAGCTGGAAAATAGCAACATTAAAGATTTTTTATTCAACTGGTACGAGATCCCTTTATTCAAATCTTTAAAAAACTCTCCTAACTTCGACAAACTCATAGAAACCCGCTTAGCAAACAATCCCTTAGAATTAGCCAAATCCCTCCGCAATATGGGAACCGGCAACCAGCCCTCTCTCTGGGAAAAACTCGCACAAAATCAAATTCCCATCCTCTTGCTAGCGGGAGAATATGATGATAAATTTATAACTATAAATACCGAAATGGCCAGCTTGTGTCCGGCGGCTACTCTGGAAATTGTACCCAAAGCTGGTCACAATATCCATTTTGAAAATATTGATACGTTTGTCGCACTTGTGAGACAATTTTATGATTAACTAAAAAACTAATGCTTTATCAATTCGAGTTTCGCACTTATCAGCGAAAATTTAAGCGCCCCTTGCAAACAAGTCACGGCATCTGGGATATTCGCGAAGGAATTATCCTGCGACTTGTGGACGAAAATAATCGAATTGGTTGGGGAGAAATTGCCCCTTTGAGTTGGTTTGGTTCCGAAACTTTTGACCAAGCTTTAGATTTTTGTAACTCGTTGCCCGGTAATATTTCATCAGAGATGATTTTTGCTATTTCCGGTGAATTGCCGGCTTGTCAATTTGGCTTTGAGTCAGCACTATCAAACGAACAAAATTCACCCCCCCCAGCCCCCCCTTGCCAAGGGGGGGAGAAAAGCGAAAATTTAACTTACCTTTCCCAAAAGGGGGAGAAAATGCAAAATCGGTTCAGCGGTTTATTGCCAGCAGGTGAAACAGCTTTGCAGGCTTTACCAATGCTTTGGTTAGAGGGATATCGGACGTTTAAATGGAAAATTGGTGTGGCTGCAATTGAGGAAGAATTAAAGATTTTTCAGCAGCTAATCCAAGTAATGCACAATTTGTGCGATCGCGAAAAAGCATTTTTGCGGTTAGATGCCAACGGGGGACTTAGTTACTCGCCGGCTAAAACATGGCTGGAAGCTTGCGACAAGGTAAAAGCAACTCCCGACTTTTCTGCGGACATTGAATTTTTGGAACAGCCGCTGCCAGTAACACAGTTTCAGGAAATGGTAGAATTGAATGCTATTTATGCAACTGCGATCGCCCTTGATGAATCTGCCGCCAACCTCGATCGCATCCAAGAGTGCTACAGCCAAGGCTGGCGGGGAATTTTCGTCATTAAACCTGCGATATGCGGTTCTCCATCCCAACTGCGAAAATTTTGTCAAACTCACAATATAGACGCTGTTTTCTCATCAGTATTTGAAACCGAAATCGGCAGACAAGCAGCATTAAATTTAGCAACCGAATTGTCTTTAAATAAGAGAGCACTCGGCTTCGGCACCGATTGCTGGTTCGATGACAATCATTCGATTTTAGATTTTAGATTTTAGATTTTAGATTACTCCCAAAACTAAATCAAGCGGGTTAGGTAATTGTTTTGAAGCGAGAAATTTGGTGAAAGCATCTATGGCAACAAATCTAACAGTAAATATTCGGGATCTCGCGGCTGGCTTGCCCGATAATTGGCTTATCGGTTGTGACAGTCGCGAATTTGCCCGAATTGTCGATCGGCTATTTCAAGAAATCACCCAAAATCCCGCACAAAAAACACCCCCAAAAATTTGCCTCGCCGAACCAGAACCAGTGCAATTTCTTGCCAGTTTCATCGCCGCCCGCGCCGCCAAATGCCCGATTTTTCTGTGCAATCCCAACTGGGTAAAACCCGAATGGCAACAAGTCTTTGATTTAGTTCAACCAGACATATTTTTAGGACAATACCCGCTTCCCACCACTCCCCATATCCCAGTCCGCGAAGGCGGACTTCGTTTGTATAGCCGCGAATTCCATTCGCCGACTCAAAACGGTTTTGATACAATCATGATTCCCACCGGCGGTTCTTCAGGAAAAATCCGTTTTGCCATCCACACTTGGGAAACACTAACCGCATCAGTACAAGGTTTTCAACAATATTTTCAAGTTGACAAAATCAACTCTTTCTGCATTTTGCCATTATACCACGTCAGCGGTTTAATGCAATTCATGCGATCGTTTACGACGGCGGGAAAACTGGCAATTGGGTCTTTCAAAGCACTGGAAGCAGGCGAAAAATGCGATATAGAACCAGAAGAATTTTTCATTTCTTTAGTTCCAACTCAACTGCAACGGCTGTTGCGGAACCCAGATACAGCTAATTGGCTTGGACGGTTTCGTGCCGTACTTTTGGGCGGTGCTCCGGCTTGGCCGGAACTTTTAGAAACAGCTAGAAACTATCAAATTAAATTAGCGCCTAGTTATGGCATGACAGAAACAGCCTCGCAAGTTGCTACACTAAAACCCGAAGATTTTCTCGCTGGCAATAACAGTTCCGGTCAAACTTTACCCCATGCTAAAATAACGATTCGCAGTGCAAAAGGTGATATTTTGTGTTATAATAAAATCGGCAATATTGCGGTAAATGCTAAATCTTTGGCGTTGGGTTATTATCCTGAACAATTTGGCGATCGCCAATACTTCCAACTAGATGATTTGGGATTTTTCGATAAAAATAACTGCTTAAATATCGTCGGACGCAGCAGCGACAAAATTATCACAGGCGGAGAAAATGTATTTCCGGCGGAAGTTGAAGCCGTTGTGCGATCGACTAATTTAGTTGCAGATATTGCTGTAATTGGCTTGCCAGACAAAGATTGGGGTCAAGTCGTTACAGCTATCTACGTTCCCGCTAATTCCGAGGTGACTGTCAAAAATCTGCAAGCGGCAATAGAACATAAGTTGAGCAAGTTTAAGCGGCCGAAATATTGGGTAATCGTCGAACAATTGCCGCGCAATTCTCAAGGCAAAGTCAATCGAGAACAATTGCAAGAAATTGCGATGTGTCATCGTCGGTGAATCGATAGAATTAACCGGATTTGACAGTAATTCCTGTAGGGGCGGGTTCACCAATATCTACAACACCAGCGAGAAATCTCACAAACCCGCCCCGCCCAATTGCCAATTGCCAATTGCCAATTACGACAAACCTAACAGCCTTCTCGTCCTCTCCGCTTCTTGTCTTTGAACATCCACAAACTTCAACATTCGGTAAAGTACCTCTATTTGGGGCAACTTAATACCTGCTTGCTGCGCCACCCGTATCGGATTACCAAAAATCGCCTCAACTTCCAGGGGCCGCGATTCATCATAATCGATTTTCATGCTCGTGCGGTAAGGCTTCATTTTCTGAGTGTATTCGAGCATCTGTGGGATAAAGTCATCGGGAATAATGCGATCGCAACTTTTGGCGCCCGCTATCACTTCCCCCATGATTTCCTTGACTAAAATCAGAGTATCGGGATTAGCCATCAGTTCATCTGTTCTGGCATCCAACACTACAGACAGCCCGTTATAAGGAATATTCCAAACCAGCTTTTTCCACCTTGATAATAGCAAATCTTCGCTCATTTTAATAGGAATATGAGCACGTTTAAAGTCCGCAGCAATTTTGTGCAATCTATCAGTAATACCGATGGGCTTGTAGTCTTGGGCATATTCTCCCAGCGTGATAGTGCCGTAATCTAGGTGGCAGATATGACCGGGCCCAACTTTATAAGAACACAAAAAACACAGCCCGCCCACCACTCGTTCTGCACCAACAATTTTAGCTATTTCCGGTTCGACATTCAATCCGTTTTGCAATACTAAAACTGCGCCATTCTCCTTTAATAAAGGAGGCAAAATTTTGGGCAACAAGTGATTTTGAGTTGTTTTCAGCGCTACAATTACTACGTCGCACTGAGGCATTTTGTGCGCGTCGTGGTATGCGCGGACGTGGGGTAGGGTGAAGTCGCCTTGGGGAGACTCGACAATCAAACCGTGTTTTTTGACCTGATCGTAATCGCTGCGTAGCAAAAAATTGACTTCTAAACCTGCTTGTTGCAGTCTAGCACCGTAGAATCCGCCTAAAGCTCCCGTGCCCACAATGGCATAATTGCGATTTGACATAATATCAAAAAGTCCGAAAAAATTCTCAACCTAAAAGAAATTAGACCCCGCTCAAAAACGGATACCGTGCCACGTACTTAAGTCGCGATCAGTCCAAAATTTTAGACCAAATTTGAAACTCCCAGATTCAATGCTGCAAGTAAATCTAAAATCTAAAATCTAAAATCTAAAATCGACTGACTGTCATACCCTGCTATTATTTAAAGATAGAACTAATCGGAAATCTCACTCTCAAATTTTCTCATCCACTCCATCAATTCTTCCGATAGCTGTTTTCTAGTTCGGCTAACTGCATCGATGCAGACGTGCTTAGTCAGAGCTTTAGCAGCGCTTCTTTCTGCAACTTCCTCAGAAAATAGTTGATAGGCAATTTCAAATTCATCGCCAGTAACTTGTTTAGGCGTCAATTGAATCATCAGCCGATCGCCCGCAAACATTGGGCGATAAAAATCTACACTAGCATGAAGTATGGGAAAGGCAACCTCGGAATTGCTGAAAAATGCTTTGAGATTGATTCCCGATGCTGCTAGAGATGCCTCGTAAGCTTCGTGGCACATCGCCAAAACGTTAGCAAAGTAAACGACTCCAGCAGCATCGGTATCTTGAAAGCGAACAGTGCGGGTGTAAGTGAAAGGCATTTGAGGTAGTAACGGCGATCGCAAATTCGATCGCAATTTTACCAACCATCATATCGGTAAACCCGCACTTTTGGAGAAGTTGTCAGCTAAGTAAGTAGGCACTAATTTTTTAGATTGTAAAATTCGCCCTCCTCACTCCTTCCCCTGATTTCTTAACCTTTGTTCTTAATCAACATCACGTCTATAATCTTGAGGGCAATATCTTCGGAAATCCCCAATGCACTGTAAAGATCGTTCAAAAGTTGTTCTTCTTCTTCTGAAACCTCGCCATCTGCTAAAGCGATATCAGTTGTCACAGCAAAAACTGTTTCTTTAAGTTCGTCGGGAAGCATTGCCAAAGCGGCATTAAACAGTACCTCCACTCCTTGCCGTTGCATAATCATCAGCAGGCGATCGAGCATTTTTCTCATCACGTCATCGGGATAGCTGCGGAACAGTTGCATCCGAGATAGCGTCATGCTAATCGCTTTACTTTCGCTGTCATTGATGTAACCGTCGGCTGCTACGGCAATTAGCGCGATCGCCGCAAATGATTCGGCCGGCCCTAAAGTTACTTCCGTTTCTTGGCGAGTCTTCGATACTTTATCAAATAAACCCATGATATTTTCCTCTTTATTTAGTGGTGGATTTATGGAGTCAGGATTGGTTCTGGCTCTGGAGGTTTCTTGGGAGATTTTGATAATTATATCAAATTTGGTTAGTTATTTATTATCAATAAAATTATGAAAAAATTAAGAATTTTTATTTCGCCCTTCGGCGCTGCAATGGCGGGTTTATTCAGATCCTGAATTGCCTTCCTATATTTCAGTTAAAACCCGCCCTCGCAGCGCAGACAATCTACTTGTCAAAAAGGGCTAAATCTGCTTTCAGGAAATCAACAAACTGCCGCGCAGTCCTGCCCGATCGCCCATTGCGACGAGTTGCCCATTCTTTAGCGCGGTGTTCCAAATCCTCAGCAGCGAGTTTAATTCCAGCAAGTTCTGCCAGGTGTCGGACAATTGTTAAATAAGTGTTTTGATCGGCCGGTTCAAAAGTTAAAGTCAAGCCAAACCGATCGCTAAATGAAAGTTTTTCCTGCACAGTATCCCAAGCGTGAACTTCATCTCCGTCGCGGGGGCGAGGCCTGTCGTCAAAAAACTCTCGAATTAAATGCCTGCGGTTAGATGTGGCATAAACTACCACATTTTGAGAGCGGGCAGTCACATTCCCCTCCAACACAACTTTCAGAGCTTTAAAAGCATCATCATCTTCCTCAAAAGACAGGTCATCCACAAAAATAATAAACTTTTGAGGAACTCCCCGCAACTGCTCGACAATTAGCGGCAAATCTTGCAAATCCGATTTAGATACTTCAATCAAGCGCAGATTGCGAGATCCAAACTCATTTAATAGCGACTTCACCAAAGAAGACTTGCCCGAACCGCGGCTGCCGTATAGCAAGACGTGCAAAGCCGGATAACCTGCTAGCAAAAACTCCGTATTTTTCACCAAAGCATCCCGCTGCCAATCGCAGCAAACCAACTCTTTTAAAGTTATGCGATCGGGATGCGAAATAGTCGTCAACTCCCCTCCCCGCCACGCAAAAGCGCGATATTCGGCAAACAAACCAGTGCCAAACTGTCGGTAATAAGCTGCCAAAGATTCCGTAGCGCTCGACCATTTTTCCAGTTTCCCGTGCAGGGGCAAATCTCCCTGTTCTGCTACAGTTTCGGAATGCCAAATCGGAGGCACTGCGTCAAGTTGACCCGCTACCCGTACCCACTTGCTCAACTGTTCGCTGCTGCATTCGTAAATATTTTGCAGCACTTCTAAATCATGTCGGGCGGCCTCCACCAACGCGGGGGGCAAACTTGCAAAATCTGTTTGCTGTGCTCGGCGAGAAAAGGGGTTTTCGTCTTTGAGAATTTCGGAAATCAGAGAATCTTTCCAGCTTAAATTTTTAGCAGCCTGAAGTTTGAACCAGTTCCCGTAAGCTACCTGACATTCCAAACCGCTGACTTCGCTGTGGTGGAGGGCTTGCAGCAAATCGAGAAAAGCTTGACCGGCGGGGCTTTTGAGAACCGATTGATACAGCAGCAGGGATGCTGCGAGGCGCTGGAGGTAACGGATTTGGGCGATCGCACCAGAAGTTAGGGCTGACATAATGGCAATTGTATAACAGTTACATATCCTGACTGGCTTTAATAAATTTTCTAACAATTCGTGACACTAATTGCAGGCCGCGCTGTATAAATTTAGATGCAAAGAGTGAAATCGGGAGGATTAAAAATGAATTTAGGGACAGCAGCGGCGATCGGCTACGGCATTTTAACACTGGTTGGCGGCATCATGGGTTATATCAAGGCAAAAAGCCAAGCCTCGCTCATTTCGGGCTTGATTAGCGGTTCCCTGCTAATTTTTGCCGGCACCGCCCAGCTTATGGGACAAAGTTGGGGTTTAACATTAGCAGCAGCCATCTCCGCTGTTTTAGTAATAGTCTTTATTGTGCGCCTTGTTAAAACTCAAAAATTCATGCCGGCCGGAATGCTAATTTTAGCTAGCTTAGCGTCTTTGGGCGCGATCGTTTACGAAATCAGCGGTCAATATCAATAATCATTCGATTTTAGATTTTAGATTTTAGATTTTAGATTTTAGATTAACTCCCCAGCCTTGAGTGGGAAGTTGAACTAAAGTCTAATTTTTTATTTCCCTGACTTAATTCCGGGGCTTGTATCTATTTTTAGCAGGACTTACGCAAAAAGTGGTTTGACGCGCTAATTATAGCGCTAAGGTGCGGTGTGCATGGAGCCGTAAATAATCAATTAGCTTCTGTGTAAGTCCTGTTTGGGTGAATTCAACAGTTAGGGGTCAGTAATTAGTAGTTAAAACACTAATTACTAACTCCTAATTACAAATTGCCAATTACTAATAACTAACCACTAATGACTAATGACTAATGACTGCATCAATATACTGCTGAATTTCCCTGAGTTGCTGCCGCTGGCCTTCAATCCAATCTTTTTCCGCCGCTCGCTGTTGGGGCGTTTCTTTCTGATACCGCGCCTGCTTCTCTAAAAAATTATTGTAGAATTTAATCGCTTTTTCAACTGTTTCAATTGCCAGTTTCAGACGCTCCTCAAAAATTGCTAAAATCACATTTTCTAGAATTAAGTCAATCACTTTACAGCACTCTTCAAAATCGATCAAACTGATTCCCATCTTGCTTTTATGAACCAGAGTTTCTACAGGTTCTTTCAGCGTTTCTTTAAAACTCTTCATATAAGAATCCGGCAAATATTTCAGAGGCTCCGTAAACTTCGATACAATCTCCCCGCCTATTGATTGTAGTCGCTCTCTAAATTTAGACTGACTGTTTAGGTCAAAGCATTCAATACAAAGTTCAATTTTTTCTATATCAATAGATTGTAATTCTTTAAAAATTAAATTTAATTCATTTTCCATAATTAAAATCACTCGCTCTGCCTGGGAATCAACTTCATTCCGCAACTCTTTGTGCAAATTATCTTTTTCAAAAAAACCAATAGTATCTCTTTGAAAGACTTGAGAGTTTTTATCCCACAAAAACCAATGATTTTTTAACTTGGTTGCCTTGTCGCTCCAAGATTTGCGAACTTTAGCTACAGCATCATATTTGCCCTGTTTTCCTAAAGTGCGAATTCTCACATCGCATCCGCTTAGTTCGCCAATTTGCTCCCAGACATCAACAGGCGATGCTCCAGCAATTCTCGGCTTGCTATTCCAGACATCCTCAGCCTGAGATACATCTTTGAAACATACCTGAAGTAGCTCTTTGAGCCTGATGGCAGATTGCTTAATTTCGTCAATACAAGGTTCCACATCTAAATTGAGTTGGGTAGCTGACTGTTTAATCTCCACGGATTGATATTCGTCTGCCAACAATCGATCGCTAAACAGGTTAATAGCCTGGAATGCCTTGAGATACTCATTCATTTCCTTTCATCTCTCGTTTCCATAAACAGCATACAATACAAAACATCTGCCTTTTTGAATGGAAACTGAGCCACAACATGGATTATATATTCACCCCTGCAACTCAGGCGCGACTCAATAGTGGCAACCTTGTACAGCCTGCTGCCAAAACAGGAAAATTGCTCCCCGCAGCTAGAGATCCGGTGACAGGGGAGTTTGTGGAGCTCGCAAAAATTTTTTATCAATCAAGAAGTGAAACTCTATCCTCGCGGGGAGTTATAGGATTGCTCGCACAGTTAGCCGGAGGTGGCCCCATACAGCCGCTGGTAGCTCCCGTGTACGTGACTGTGGCGCCGTTGCAGGTGGCTCAAACTCATCAGGGGTTTCAAAAAACATACAGAATGCTTAACTGTCTGAAAATTAATTTGGCAGTGATGCAAGCGACTGCTGCTGTCATTGGTATTGGCGCTGTATCGAGCACAGTTTTGTCAGCAGTAAACCTCAACCAAGTATTAAAAATCCGAGAAGAGGCAAAGCACCAGAAGCTAAAAATTAAAGACGGATTTATCGATCTCAGACACATCCTCAAAGATAGGGGAGTAGAGGTGATCCAGCAGATTTTTAAGGTGGCTCACGACTCTAGTTTTGAAATGCACCGCCAGAAATTGGTTAACGGTTATGAGATTTTTTCTAAGGCTGTCAAACGCTGTCAGTCAGCCCTGACAGTGCCAGATATTAAACTTCGGAATTCCGAAATTAATAGCGGGCGGGATATGCTATTTGAGGCTTTAAAAATTTATGATAATCCTAGTTTGTTGGAGGGGCTGTCTTCTGCAGGAAAGCTCAGGCAAATGGAATGTGTTTGGGCGATCGAGCAGGCGATCGGGGTCACGTTTCACTTGCAGCGGGCCTACTATATGGTGAGCGATCGCCTGTTGGAACTTCAATCAAAAATTTGTCAAAATCTTCTAACTGTTGTTAAAGGATGTCAATCCGAACCCGAATTAGATTTTTTATTTCCTGAAGTTACTAGGATTCTCGGTCATGATTTAAGTGTAATAGAATTTTGGCAAAATGAGGTTGATTGGATGGAAACTTTGTCTCCCAAAGAGCAGCACCAGTTAGCTAGTTTAGATAAACTCACCGGCGAGAGTTTAAAAAGCAGCGTGTACACTACATTCGCGGTATTAGCTGCGGAACCTTCACTTTATGAAAGTTTAAAGCAAAAGTCTCACTTTCTATCCTTGCGCGACCAGCTAACCTTCGCTGTGTCGCCGGAAATCCGCCGGAGATACGAAGTTTATGTCAGCCAGCAGGCGATCGCTACTGGCTATCAAGGTTTAGCTGCCTCGAATTGGCAAGAAATATCCGATTTAACTGTCGCTAACCTCTACCACTTTTTTCAAATCCGAGAGAACTCAACTGAAAATTCTCCAACTGAGGACGAATTAGAAACGCCTTATTGGCACTTTCCCAAAACCTTCAAAAATGAGCTGAATTACAGCAATTAAATGACCAATGACTAATGACTAATGATATCATGTACGATCGAGCGATTAAAAGGGCGGGTTTTTGAGATTGTCAATTATTGGCATATATTTTTTGTGAACCCGCCCCTACCGTATTATATTATGTCCGGTCAATTAACCCTGATTCCTGTAGGGGCGGGTTCACCAAGATATTGAATAGAAACGGGAAAATCTGTAAACCCGCCCCGGCGTTTAATCACGGTCAATGGCTCGGACATGATATTAGGGGTAATCGACCGGAATTGATGTTACACCAGTTCCTCAAAAAAATGGAATTGTAGGGAAGTTCCCAACCATTATGCAGTAAGTCATTCCCATCTAAAATCTAAAATCTAAAATCTAAAATCGTATTACCTCAACCACAACTTAATAGTATTGTCTTTAGAACCGCTAGCAATAGTTTTGCCATCGGGACTAAAAGTCACCACATAAACCTCATCGGAATGTCCCGTCAAAGTATTAAGCAATTCTCCAGTAGCAAAATCCCAAACTTTAATAGTTTTATCCTTGCTCCCGCTCGCAATAAAATTCCCATCCGGGCTGATAGCAACCGAGACAATATCGTCAGAATGTCCCTTGATAGAGCGAATTAAATCTCCTGTTTCGATATTCCAAATTTTAATACTTTCATCGTAGGAGCCGCTAACAATTGTCTTGCCGTCTGGGCTAACAGCAACCGACCTCACCGCGTCGCCGTGTCCCTCAATAGTTTTGAGCAACGCCCCTGTTGCGACATCCACAACTGTAATTTTTTTATCCTTAGAAGCGCTAACCAAACTTTTTCCATCTGGAGTGAAAGCAACAGAATAAACAAAATCTGTATGGTCTGGAAAACTCTGAATCAAACGACCACTTGCTGCATCCGAAATCTTTGTGGTTTTGTCTCCGCTGGCACTAGCCACAAGCTGTCCGTCGGGGCTAAGAGCAACAGACCAAACAGAAGCAGTGTGGTCGAGACTGCGAATCACTTGCCCTGTTTTCAAATCCCACAGCATGACTCGCCAAAAACCGGTGCCAGTCGCCAGTTTGGTACCGTTTGAGTCAAAAGCAACCGACCAAATAGTGGAGGAATCTCCTGGAAAAGTGCGAATCGACTTGCCTGTAGCTAAATCCCAAATTTGGATGGTTTTGTCTTTAGAACCGCTGGCTAACATTAAGCCGTCTGGACTGAAAGCAACAGACCCAACTGCATCTAAATGCTGAGCGAAATTTTTGACTTTGGCGTTCTTCCACCGCAAACCTGCTTGGCACTGTTCTTGTAACTCCTGAGCGGACGAATAGGTGCTGGAAGTGTCGGCAATTGTTGGTATTTGGCTGATGCAGCCTTCATAATTGCTGGCTGTATAAAGAGCTTCAATTTGATTGAGCTGTTGGGATTCTTTCTGGGCTAGCTGCTGCCATTCTTGCCATTTGAGATATCCGTAAATTCCGCCGATCGCAGCTAAGATAGCCGCAATTGTTGCCCCGGCAAGATAAGGGTTGAATTTGCGAGTTTCTTTGGGGACAAGTGCTGCTGGGCTGGAGTTCGACAAATCGGTTTTTCCGTTCAGATTTACCTGCGAGGATACCGCCGGACTTGCCTGCAATTCGAGGTGAGGGGCGCTACTCGCTGGTGGCAGATTGGGGTTGCGATGTCCCTCCAAAACTGTGGATATCGCCTTGTACAATTTAGCAAATAAAGATTTAGGAATGACTAATTCTTCGATTTTCGCGGCATCTTCGTCGGTAAGCCCTAAAACTTGCTGCAAGCGTTTTAATTCGTCGCGAGTTTCCAGAGAAAAGGGATATTCTTGCTGCATTGCTTCTTGCAGTGATTGTTCGTAGCGTTCGCCTTTTTCCCTGTATTTCCGGTAAGGGTTCAATACCTCATCTTCGATCGCCTCTGCTTCTTCTGGCAGCAATTCCAAACTGACGCGCAGTTCATCTAATATTCTTCGACCGACGACTGTAATATCACCCCGGCTGCTGCTACGCCGATCGACTTCTTCGCGATATATTGTTAGCTTGGGAATCCGTGCCCGCGAGCGATCGCCAATTTTCCTCAAATCGGCTAAAGCTTCCGCCGCCGACTGGTACCTCTCCCGAAAATCGTAGCGCACCATATTATCCAAAACATCTGCCAGCGCTTGGGAACACGTGGCTAAATGCCGCCAAACAATTTCGCCTTTATTAGAATTTTTCAAATCCCGCAATTTCGGCAAATCGTAAGCCGGCAAACCCGTCATTGCTTGGATGCCAATCATTCCCAAAGCGTAGATATCGCTGTTGAGTTGCGGGTTGTATTGAAATTGTTCGATCGGCATATATTCCAAAGTGCCAATCCGCACCGTTACCGGCGCTTGTCTTTGAGCGATGTGAATTTCTTTCACCGAGCCAAAGTCGATCAAAACTAACTTGTTGTCTGAATAGCGGCGGATTAAATTTGCAGGTTTAATATCTCGGTGAATTACTCCCTGTCCGTGTACAAACACTAAAATTTCTAACAGTTCCTTCAGCAAAGGAATCATTTTTTCTTCAGTTAGAGGCTTGCCCGGTACAATCTCGGTTGATAGCGAGTGACCGGCCACAAAGGATTCAACTAAGAAAAATTCCTCATTTTCTTCAAAATAAGCGAATAGCTGAGGAATTTGGTCGTGTTGACCGAGCTTTTCTAGAACTTCTGCTTCTTTTTGAAAAAGACGGCGCGTAGTATTAATTAATTTCGGTTCGGTGGTACCGGGACGCAGGTGCTTGACAAAGCACTGCGGTTCTCCCGGACGGCGAATATCTTTGGCCAGATAGGTTTGCCCAAATTCTCCTGTTTCTATGACTTCAATGATTTGATAGCGTCCATCTAAAAGTTGGCTCACCATGATAATAACGCAGCCTTTTTTTGGTTGATTTTCGCAAGAAACAGTTGCACTGTTGAGTCAGTTGTATAGCCTTTTTCAGGTAAATTAGGTGTTCCGGGGCATTGGCAAAACAGGGCATTGGGCATGGGCAAAACAGGGCATTGGATATTCCGAATAGTTGTTTTTTTCCTTCTTTTTTCTTTCCTTATTCCGACTTCCATCGGACTTCTTCCCTCAGACTTCTTTCCTTCTGACTTCTGACTTCTGACTTCTAACTGAGATATTGCACCATTCTCAATTACTTGTTTATGAACAGGCATCTTGCCTGTTCCACAAGAAAACTCACTCTTTGTGGAACGGGCATCTTGCCCGTTCTTGACAATGGTGCAACATCTCAGTTCTAACTGAGATATTGCACCATTCTCAATTACTTCTTTAGGAACAGGCAAGATGCCTGTTCCACAAGAAAAATCATTCTTTGTGGAACGGGCATCTTGCCCGTTCTTGACAATGGTGCAACATCTCAGTTCTGACATACTTTATTTTTTCAACATCTGCAAAGCTTGATATCCCAAAAAGAAAAAACCCAAAGCGCCGAGTACCGCTATCGTGTTCGCAAACACATCGACTGTAAAAAATTCGCCCATTGCAATCTCCTCTGACAACTGATATCTATCCTCGGCTTTTCGGTCGCTGTCTGGGTGAGGGGTCTTGCCCCTCGGTGCGGGCGAGCCGAAAGATGCTCACAAATTATAGCAAAAGAGGTGGTCAATCGATTTTAGATTTTAGATTTTAGATTTTAGATGGAAGCATTGACTTGCGCGAGATGAATCCGGGGGCTTGTATCCTGGATGCGAGGGGGTCAATCGATTTTAGATTTGAGATTTGAGATTTTAGATTGAAGCATTGACCCCAGGGATGAATCCGGGGGCTTGTATCCTGGATGCTTTCGGTCAAAATAACTTTTCGGGCGATCGACTAGCTTTTTGTTTTAATATTTTTTAATATTTAGGGAGACAAATCGTGTACCGAAATTTTGAGGTCAGTTCGCTTTGATATTGTTAACCCTGCTAATTTTTTCTCTGATTGTAAGTAGAGCTTACACGAAGAATTTGCGCCGATCGGTCAAAAATGCGCCTCGAACCGACAGAAGTTCGGCGAGGCCATCACCGGAACCGGCCGCGCAGTTCCCTAAAGTTTCGGTAATCGTACCAGCATACAACGAGGCAGAGAATATTCGGGATTGCGCGATCGCCATTTTGGAGAGTACACCGCTGTCTGTGGAAAACTTAGAGGTTTTAATTGTAGACGATCGATCGACAGACGACACACTAGCGATCGGGCAAACCCTGCAACAGCATCTCAACTACCCCCGGCTTAAAATATTAGCAGGTCAATCGATTTTAGATTTTAGATTTTAGATTTTAGATTAAAGAATTGACTTGCGCGAGATAAATGCTCTTTCTTGAGGATTTTCGATTTTAGATTTTGGATTGATTCCACGGATAAATCACATGGCGGATACCACCTTTGAAATTCGCTTGTCAGCCGCGACCAACCAACCAATTACCTGGTTAACTATTTGTTTATCCGTAATCGTAATTTTGCAGCATTACACTTTGCGCCCCTTGGGTGCCGAGATTTCTGAATGTCCGACGAAATACTGGTGGTTAGGAGGTTTGGGAGGTGCGTTAGTGGCGGCAATGGCGATCGGTTCTGCGATTAAAACTGAAACCAGTTGGGGATGCACTTGGCGCGGTAGAACTTTGCCAATTAAGAGTTGATTAAAACTTGCATATGGGCAGGCAAGATGCCCACCCACAAAAAATTAACCCCTTGTGGAACAGGCATCTTGCCTGTTCTTAAGAATAGTGTAATTTGTGGAACAGGCATCTTGCCTGTTCTTGAGAATGGTGTAATTTGTGGAACAGGCATCTTGCCTGTTCTTGAGAATGGTGTAATTTGTGGAACAGGCATCTTGCCTGTTCTTGAGAATGGTGTAAGATATTCTATACTTCCGCATAAACAAAAGCAGGTACGCGCTTGTAAGCAGGCGTGCCAGATCGCTTTTCAATCTCCGGGTGAAAAATTACATTAACTTCAGGATAAAACATCAAAGCAGCACCCTCACGAACCGCCCCGTAAATCACCTCGACATTTTCCATTTTCCCCACATTTCCCTGCACCGTAACCCGTTGATGTTCATGCAAACCCGTGCTTTCTGCATCCGCACGATTCATCAAAATGCAGTTGCGGTGCGGCATTCCCCGGTACTTGTCATCAATTTTGTAAACCACAGTATTGTGCTGAGAATAGCTGCGTCCCGTCATCAAGGCTACAACAATACCCTGTGTTGATTCCGAGACTCCAAACTCTTTCGCTTCCGGTAATTTCAGCGTAGGTAAAGGCGTGATAAACATCTTCGCTTTCCCAGATTCCGTAGGGAATTTAGGTTCTGTAAAAATGCGACCGCTGATGGTGAATTCCTCTTTGGTTTCATCAATTGTAGCTATTTTTTCATAGCCCGGAATAGTTTTAGCAATCAATTGGCGCACGTATTTTGTGTCTTGAAGTCGGCGCCAATCAACCGGAAAATCGCCGTGGATTCTGCTGGCTAATTCCGTCAAAAAATGCACTTCAGGAATCAAATCCGAATTCTGGAGATGAGTTTCGCCCTCATCATTTAAACGCACAAAGTTATTGCCAGATTCCACCGTTGTTTTGTGGGGGTTTTCAAAGCGATTCAGCACGGGGAGCACAATTGTATTGTGCTTTGCCAATCCGTGAAAATGCCCTAAATTCGGTTTAGTTGCGAGGTATATAACGGTTTCAACATTGCTTAAAGCGCGTTTTGCCTGAGTTAAATCTGGATTTGCCCCATACAAGTTGCCGCCCAGACAGATCAGGGTATCAACTTTGCCTGCTTCTGCTGCTTCAATGAGCGATCGAGTGTCGTAGCCCTTAACAGGACTGAGGGGACGATTCAATAACTTTTCTAAAGCTTGTTGAATTTCTTTTTTCAGCTTCACAGTGACGCCCATAGAGCCGAATCCTTGCACGTTTGAGTGTCCTCTCACGGGCATTAATCCCGCCCCTTCTTTGCCGACATTTCCTGTCATTAAGGCAGTATTGGCGATGCTGAAAACGTTATCTACACCGTTATCGTGTTGGGTAATTCCCATCGCCCAACCGAAGACAACCCGCTGTGAAGTGCCGATAATTTTGGCTGCAGCCTCAATTTCTGCGCGGGAAACTCCGCAGGTTTCAGTAATAGTTTCCCAAGAAGTTTCGCGGGCGTGCTGGACTGCTGCTTCCCAGCCTTCTGTATGAGCTTGCAAATAGCTTTCGTCCAGCAAACCTTGTTCGATTATAGACTTTTGAATGCCTACAAATAGCGCCGTATCGCTGCCGGGAATTGGTTGCAAGTATAAGGAGGAAATATCGGAACCGGGGATGAGCGACTTGACGGGAAATGCGGGAGAACCAAACTTGACTAAGCCGATTTCCATCACCGGATTGATTACAATTATTTTACCGCCTTTGTCGCGAATTTTAATCAATTCGTTCATCAAACGGGGATGGTTGTAGGAAGAATTGCTGCCCGCGAGCACGACGCAATCTGCTTCCTTCAAGTTTTCTAGACTCACTAACGAGGTGCGGGTGGCAAACATTTCGCTTAAGCCAGTTGTCGAGGGAGCGTGGCAGAGATCGGAACAATCTGCTAAGTTATTGGAACCCATCGCCCGCATCATCAATTGCAGCAGAAAAGCGGCTTCGTTGGAAGAACGACCGGAACTGTAAGATGCCACTCTTTCGGGGGTTTTGCGAAAAGCAGCTTCGGCAATTTGATAAACTTCTTGCCAAGAAATGCGATCGTAATGAGAGGAACCAGCCCGCAAAATCATCGGAAAACTCAGCCTTCCCAACCTATCGGCTTCCATTGAAGTTAATTGCTGAAGTTGTGCAATACTCTGCTGTTCAAAAAATTGAGTTGAGATAGCCGGCTTGATTTCAGCGGAGATTGCTTCGACGCTTTTCATGCACCGCTGAAGTTTTTCGCCCTCTTCATTTGTAAAACCTCCTTTCTGTCCGCCCGTGCCCCAAGAACAGGACAAACAAGCACTTTTGTGCAGCAAAGTTTTCCAAAGTTTCGGCCCTTCCGGGGACAATGTATGTTCTGCCCAATATTCTATTACGGGCAAACCGCCACCTATCTCTGGTGTTTCCTCGTTTGTCTCGTTGAATGGCGGGATTGGTTGGAGATTTTGGGAGTTGACATCCATGTGGTTTACCTCGGGTTTTGATTGCTAATTAATTCGGTGGGGAATTGCCAAAAAGGTTAAGCTTGTCAGTCGAATTCTAGCGCAATTTTACTGCCAATACAATTAGCCAGTAGATAGATTTATTTAACCTATCGGTTGAGTAACTCGACAGGCAGACGCGATCGCCTCTTGACAAAAAAAATGTATCTATTATAATAATTCATATACTCAGATATAAACACTACAAAATGCTAGAACTACATAAAAGTTATGTGATCGACGAAAATCAGCAGCCGATTGCTGTTCAAATCCCCCTTGAACAATTTGAGAAAATAGAGGAGATTTTGGAAAACTATGGTCTGGATAAACTTATAGAAGAAACTGAAGGTGATGAGAGATTATCAAAAGAACAAGCACTAAAGTATTATAACTCAATCAAACAAAATAATGTGGCAAGTTGAATATACAAATCGGTTCCTCAAAGAACTAGCTGCTTTACCTGCTGAAATTAGAAGTAGGATAGAACCTATAGTTTTTCAATTCTTAGAATCAGACAATCCCTTTGCATTAGGATATCTGGAAAAAATGAAATGTTATCCAGATAAATATAAAATTCGTGTTGGTGACTACCGTATTGGACTCACAGTTGATGCACCGACAAAAACTTTAATTTGTCAGCGAGTAGCGCACCGCCGAGACATATACAGAATTTTTCCATAAAATTATGTTGATTAGAATTAGCAAAATATAATTATGTAGGGTGTGCAGCCCGCAACTTACCGCTGTCAATTTCACCGCTTCCCCTTATTTAAAGCCTGCTTCCCAAACCCAAGACAAAGCAGTCGATCGCCCTCAGCAACATTCGGGTCATTCTGCAAATAATCTCCTAACCACTCGCAACTGCGAGCAATAATATTATTCAGTTCCAAATTCTCCACAGGCAACAGAATTACATTCCTATCCCTACTAGCAAAACCCAGAGTTTTGCTATCAGAACTAAAAGAAACACTCAACACGCGATCGCTCGATTCCAAAGTCTTAGATAGCAGCGCCTTCTTGCCGTCAAAATCCCACAGCTTAACAGTATTTCCCCCACTCGCCGCCGCAATCAACTTGCCGTTGGGACTAAAACTCACGCTTTCTACAGTATCGCTGTGGTCGAGTTTTTCAGTTAAATTCGCCACCTTTCCATCAAACCCCCACAAGTAAACTTTTTTGTCAGCGCAAGCAGCAGCAATAGTCTTGCCGTCTGGACTAAAACTAACATTTTTAACGCTGTCTTGGTGGTCGAGAGTTTTCATAATTTTTGCCGACGAACCGTTAAATTGCCACAGGTAAACTCTCTTTTCTCCGGTAATTTCAAAAGCCTTTTTCTTCCCGCTTGGCTTGTCCTCAGCAGCGGTAGCAGTAGCAATAGTTTTGCCGTCGGGACTGAAGCTAACGCTAATTACTGGATTGCTGTGATCGAGTTTTGCCAACAAAGTTGCTTTAGCACCATTCCAGCGCCAGAGGTACAATTTGCGATCGGCACTTGCGGCAGCAATTATCTTTCCGTCTGGACTAAAACTCACGCTTTTAACAATGCCGCTGTGGCTGAGAGTATTTAACAGTTTGCCGTTTAAACTCCAGACTTTCACGGTTTTGTCATCGCTCGCGGAAGCAACAGTTTTATCATCAGGCGAAATGCTAACCCAGGTAACAGAATCCTTGTGACTTTCTAAGGTTTTGAATAAACTGCCGTCAGCACGCCAAAGTCTCACTGTTTTGTCCCCGCTAGCAGAAGCAATTGTTTTGCCGTCAGCGCTAAAACTGACTTTGTAAACCCAGTCTCCGTGTCCTGATAAAATCTTATTCAGCGGAGTGCTGTCTGGTTTCCAAATTTTCACTATTTTGTCCTTACTTGCGGAAGCAATAGTGCCGTCGCCGCTGAAACTTACGGCCCTCACGTCGTCTTGATGTCCTCGAAAAGTGTTGAGCAAAGTGCCGCTGCGACTCCAAACTTTCACCGTATCGTCTGCACTGCCGGTGACAATTTTTTCGCCGTCGCGACTGAAAGTCGCGCTGACAACTTCATCGTTGTGTCCTTTGAGAGTTCTGATTTCCTCACCGTTTCGGTTCCAAATTTTGGCTGTGGTGTCGGCACTTGCTGAGACGAGTTCTCGACTGTTTGGACTGAACTTAATGCTGTAAACAATGTCAGAATGTTTGGTTAATGTTTTGGGATTAATTCTAAATTTCTGCGTTTTACTTTCTCGGTTCCAAAGTTTGACAGTTTTGTCAACACTTGCTGAGGCAATTGTTTGGCCGTCGGGACTGAAACTGACGCCGAGCACCCAGTCTTTGTGTCCGGTTAAGGTTTGCAGCAATTTTTTGTTCGCAAGGTTCCAGATTTTGACGGTGTTGTCGTGACTGGCGGAAGCTAGGGTTTTGCCGTCTGGACTGAAACTGACGCTGGTGACGATATCGCGGTGGCCGGATAAAATGCCGTGAAGCGGAGCTATCCCGTAGGGAATCGCACTTTTGTCGTTATCTACTTGCCAAATTCTAATTGTACGATCGGCACAACCAGTAGCGATCGTTTTCCCATCAGGACTAAAACTAACACTCGTCACGCTATCTGGGTGATTGAAAGTTTTTAATAACTTACCTTCTTTGCTCCACAATTTAACAGTTTGATCTGCACTTGCCGAAGCAACTGAATTGCCGTCGGGACTAACACTTACATCCAAAACAAACTTGCTGTGCTGCTCGAAACGGTTGCGTTCTTGCACCCCGGAAACTGCTTGTCTGAGTCTTTCAGCAATTTGATTTTTAGTGTCCACAGGCAGCGCCGTACTTTTCAGAGAATCACGACCAATTTTGATACTATTTCCCAACACTCCTAATTGATTTTTTTCATTAGAAAGCACCAAAGCTTCCGACGCCGAATTTAGGGCATCAGTCCGACTGGTTTCTGCTTCTTGCCGTGCGCTTTCTGCTAATTTTGCTTGCTCGAAAGCCATCCCCGAAACACCTCCGAGTACAAGCACTCCTAGAACCGCCGCCTGCAATTGCCATCTCCGAGTGTGGTAAAGTTGAGCTTCTGCTTGGTACTGTTTGTCTCTAGCTTCCGACAGCAAAGCATCTTGTTCTCTGTCTTTGCGAATTTGTTCAATTTCATCTCGGTTAATTTGGTTTTGCTTTCGCAGTTCCTCAAATTCTGCCTTTTTATCTAATTCTTGCTGCTGGCGAATGAAGCTAACTAAATAATCGTGAACGAGCTGATAAAGCTCAGCAGGCAGTTCCATCCATCGAAACACTAAACCAGACTTTACTAACAATTCTAATACTAAATCTAATTTGTCAGCTTCAGCAAATGTCGCTAAACTTGAAGCTAATTCTGCGCGGGTTTTTAGGGGACGAATCTGTTCTTCATCTGTGAGCAAATACAAAACTCGGCGCGCCGCTACTTCATTCTCTGGCCCGCAATCTTTGATAACTTCTTCGAGAAACCTTTCGACTAATTTTTGTTGCGGATTGTTGCCAAGTTCCTGATATTGAGTTAAAGTTCTAATGTTCTCTTGTTGTAGTTGAGCGCCGACAAGTTGTAGTTCGATCGGGCGAACTTCTCCTAATTCTCCAGCTAAATCATTGACTAATTCTTCGATCAGCTCCGGTTCTAAGTAAAACTGCGCTCGCTCAGTTAAAGTGCGAATTACCGATCGCGCATCGATCAGCGAAAAATTTCCCAAATAAAACAGAATGTTTTTGCTGAGAATGTCATCTAAAATATCATTGTTAACGAATCCTGTCTGGTTTTTTGGTCGAGTAAATTCCAGCACATAGTGCAGGTAATCTTCCCGCAAACACAGGACGACTTTTAAGTATTTGATTTTCAAGCATTCCCGCAAAAAATCAAAAAATATTTGTCTTTCCGCTGGCTCTTTCCACACGAAAAAGAATTCTTCAAATTGGTCAAATATCAGAACAGTCACTAAATGTTCTGAATTTCTTTGCAGCTCCTTGATAATGTTTTCGTATTCGATCGCCTGTTGTTGTATGATTAATTCTACTGGCTGTGACTGCTCCCTTTGCTCCTCATTTTTCGCAGCCGAGCCACCGTGCAATCCCGAAATAAGATTTCCCTTGACTGCACCTGCTTCTACGGTCAAATCTACCGGAGCAGTTTCTGGTACTGCTTCGGCAATTTCAGGATCGAATATTTCAGCTTTTCCAGCAGATAACTGTCTGGTCAATTCCCGCGGCCAGTTGTTATAAACTTGCAGCACTACGGGCAAAACAGTCCGCATTTCTATTTTTTTTTGTTTAAGAGCTGGTACTAATCCTCCCGTGACAATTGAACTTTTGCCAACTCCAGACTGACCGTAAATTACTGTCAGTTTGTCGGGGGTATTGTTCATCCTATATATCAAGCGGTTGAGGTCTTCCTCTCTGCCGGAAGCTGTAATCTCGTCAGCAATAGTAGCAGCGCCGGCAAGAGTTTCGGCGACGGAATTAACCGCTTCTCTGTGCGGCTGCAACTTTCCGGCTCCAATAAAAGCTCGGAACCGATACGTGTGTTCCACCGCTCGATAATCTTGCTTAATTTGAAATGCTTCGAGATATTCTCCCCGCTGAAAATAGAGCGATCGCAGCATTTCTAAAACCCGCAAATACAGTTGCGGGTTGTAACAAGGTTCGGTTTCCGAGCGAGCAAGTTCTAAATGCGCGATCGCCTCCTGCACCTCACCCAAATGACTCTGGGCCTCTGCTAAAATTAACAGATACAAGCCTAAATGCTGCGACTTTACAGGGGTTCCCTGTCCCGTCGCTTCTAAATTTGAGTTGAGAACGTCTAGAGCCACTAAAGCCCATTCTTTCGCCCCTTGCCAGTTCTTTTGCTCTAAGGCTACTCTAGCCAAAAAGCCGTAATCTTGAGCCAAATTAACTGCTGAATTTTCCATATTTTGATGTAACCTCCGAGCTTTAATAGCTAAATTCCAGAGTGCATCCCAATCTTCTAAATGCTGCAATACTTCCCCAAGTTGATTGATGAATATACCCACGGCATCCGGCCGCCCCACGCGTTCTAAAACATCAATACATTCCTGAAAATAATTCTTAGCTTCCGTCCAGTAAGGACGGTTGCCGCTGCGGTGTTTTTCTGCTTGGAAGCGGTAGCAAAGACCGATGTGGAATAGCAGAATTCCCTCTAACACCGGTGCAGGGTGAACGGTAAATAACAAATCGCTAAATTCTGTTTTTTGTCCAATAAATGCTACTTGATACTTCCAAAAACTGAGACTTTTTTGATATAATTCAATAGCCGCAGAGATGCGGTGACAAGCATATTCGTGCCTACCGCGAATAAATTGCAAACTTGCTTCAATAGCTGGTTCTAATCTGATATTGCAAGTTTGCAAGTCTTGGCTAGCTGACTCTAGTTCACTCAAAGAATTGGCTCCGAGAATGGCAGAATTAGTTAAACGCCAATTGCCACTTTCTAAAATGTTGGAAAAAATGCGATCGGCACTTTTGCCCAAAAAATCTACCAAGTCGTCCGGGCCCATCACAAATTCAACACTTGTCGTCCAAGTTTCGATATCTGTTACTAACCGAATCAGTTTTTTTAATATTTTGTCTGTCACCCACAGCACCACCGGGAAAGGAAAATTATTCCGAAATTCTTCCCTCACGTAGTTGGTAGAAGTCAGCAGGCGATCGATCGCACTTACCGATTCCAATCCAAACACCATTAAAGCTGCCGGATGGGTGCAGGAAAGTTTGGTTTCTATCGTCGTGTAAAGAGTTTTAACAGATGGCGGGAGGACAATTTCTCGAATCTCGATCCCAGACTCGGCCCGCAATTGCCTTACAATTTCCTCTCTCATAGCGCTGTAATTGCACCGTACCAAAATGAGCGAAAATTGCCCGTGAGACATTCTCAGAGTCCGGGAGAGAGTTTGCAGCGAACTTTGGTTTTGCTGTGCTGCGGTTTCTTGCTGGTAGTGCGAATTAATCATAATTAAGAGTTGAAAAAGTTTCTGAGAATAGATGCTGTAAACTGCAGAAAAAAGGAATTTCGGCAACGGATTTTTTAACGGATATCACGGATGTCAGGAATCGACGGCAGGGGAAAGTGAAATTAAGAACTTCCTAACTATTGTGGCGGTTGATATAAGTTTACTCTGACCCGTTTTCACTTTAGTAGATCACTGCGAAGAATCCTATGATTAATTTTATTTCTGCCCTGGTGGGCGATTTCCCATCAAGTGCAACTATCAATTAGTTAAGTTTTTTTCAGCCTGCATACTTATTATTTTAGCCGATCGCAATTAAAGCATACCCAAAAAAATACATACTCTGTTATTCGCATATTTCCAGCAAAATCAACCGGATTTTACTGAAATCTTGATAATTGCTCAAATTCTACCCAGCAAAAAAGTCTTTGTTTGCGGGGATCCCAGCCATCGCCAAAATCGCACACATCCGATTCAGTTATTCGCATATCGCTGAAATCCGGCATTCCTTGCTTGACTGACTCCTTGCAGCACTGAGATAAACTATCGGCGGCGGCTCATCAATTACAGCTTGAAGATTTTTGGTCATAAATTTACTAATCTCCATATCTAAAGTAGCTGCAAAATCAGGTTCATCCCAATCCTCGCTTTCTTCAATGCTGATGGTTGTTGGTGGCCCAATATCAAAATCTAGCTCATCGCCAAAATCCGAAACTTTCTTAATGGGCTCTATTTTTTGATCGGTATCAGTCGCTAAAGCTTGAGTTGTATTGGCTATTAGTACGATCGGCAGTGCTACTATGGCACTTATTGTTTGTCGCGCCGTGATTTTCCTCATGGTATCCTCCTGATATAAACTAAACTTTGGTACTACTATACATTCAACATCTGCGGCTACTTTCCATCGCTGTCAGTCGATTTTAGATTTGAGATTTTAGATTGACTCCACAGATGAATCTGAGAGCTTGAACTAGGGTGTAAAATTTTAGCCTGGGGGCCCAGAAACGGTTTTTTTTTACGAAATACTTTGTTACACACCGTAAATTAGGTAAAAAACCCGGTTTCTTTGTAGGAGTGCGTCCAGAACTGTAATTAATAGTGGCTTGTTTTTCCACAGGATATAACCTTATCTGTGACTTTTCGTGGCAAGTTTGCTTAACGGAGCATATCCGGTCAAGTGTTTGCTTTTCTATTTACTACGTGAAAACTCTTAAACAGTCAGGTTTTCCCGCTAAGTAATTCCCCGGTGTTTGCGAGTGTTTATCTCAGACTCAAAGCAAAGTGGGTGAGAAGTTCGATCGCACACCAGTTTTCGCACACCAGTTTTCGCACTCCCGCGCTGCCACCAGCAAGCTGATGTGACATACCACAGCCGCCGGATACCTGTCAATACTTATCAGGAAATTGGGTTTAAAACCCCGTCCTTCTAGGGCGGCTTTAATTTCTTAAATCCCTTCCTAAAAATCAGGAATTGCTGGTATTTGTAGTATACTAAAATAGTCAAGGTTAAACTCCTTTACCATCGTGAAACAGTTAAGACACACTTTTAGGTATAAACCGGGGGACGCAGAGCGGCGAAAACTCTTAAAACAGCTAAAGGATCAACGCATCCTTAAATTAGTAACAACAAACAATTTCTTGATTTGTTAAGTAGGGTAGGGCATACCCAAACTCGCTTGCTTGTATCCTAGTACGCTTTTGGAGATAGACCCTCTGGGGTAACAGTGAATTAGACTCGTCAATTTGTACTATTGTACGGTTGAAAGGTTTAAGGACTGCCGCAAGGACATGGTGCTTAAAGGTCAGTCGATGAATTAAGAATCCCCACGCCTTTAGGCTGGGGAGTGTCAAATCTTAACATTTCTAATTTTTTGCATAATTCTCGTTACCAGGAAGAGCCTGGTAACGCAGCTCGGCAAGCCACAGCCTCCAGCCAAGTCGAGAGGACTCCTATTTCGTCAAGCCGTGTTCGAGGGCGAAGCGAACCAACTCAGTACGGCTGTTAGTACCCGTCTTGCTAAACAAACGGCTGACGTACTTTTCCACATTACGCACGCTAGTTTCCAAGCGGCGGGCAATTTCCTTATTCATCAAACCTTGAGCAACCAAATCCAAAACACTTTGTTCTCGCGGAGTCAAATCAATTTTAATCGGCGAAGGACTTTGGGCGATCGAACTCCGCCCACTCAGCAAAGACTCAATTCTCGCCATTTGGCTTGTCAAAGCAGCAATATCTGGACTTTCAGGATTTTCGCTTGTCTCCTTAGCAGCCGCGCGGCGGGCCAGCAAATTGGTTACTATTGCTACTAATTCGTCAGGATCGAAGGGCTTAGAAAGATAAGCATCGCAGCCTGCTTGATAGCCTTGAATACGATCGCTCGTCATCCCCTTAGCCGTCAAAAACACCACGGGCAAAGCTTTATAGCGAGGATCTTCCCGCACTTGCTTGAGAAATTGATAACCGTCCACCTGCGGCATCATAATGTCTGAAATCACCAAATCGGGATTAGTCTGCTGCAAGAGTTCCCAGCCGTCGCGAGCATTACTGGCAACCTCAACCGCAAAATCGCTATCTTCCAAATAAGCTTGTACTGCTTCCCGCAAGCCCGGTTCATCATCTACCAATAATAATCGTGCTGACATCTTTGTTACCTTCTTAATAGTGTAAATATTGTAGGTTGGGTTGAGGAACGAACCCTACGCTTCGCTCCGCCCAAATCTTCATTTTAAATAAGATGTTGGGTTTCGCCATCGCTCAACCCAACCTACAGAATAAAAACTTTAGCTCAAAACTCAAAACTATTGTCTTTTGTTCCCCTTAAACTTTGGAACGATCGGTCAAAATTTCATAGCCAGTTTCTGTTACCAACACAGTATGCTCAAACTGAGCCGACATAGCATTGTCAACGGTTACAGCCGTCCACTTGTCAGAAAGCGTCCGAGTGTACTTAGAACCGGCATTCAGAATTGGTTCGATCGCCAATGTCATGCCCGCTCGCAATTTCACGTTCGGCATTTCCCGCGTGCGGAAATTGAAAACCGACGGTTCCTCGTGCAAATTTCGCCCGACACCGTGGCCCGTAAACTCCTCAACGATGTTAAAACCGTTGCTTTTGACATGATCTTCGATCGCACCAGCCAGATCGAGCAAATAGGCTCCAGCCTTCACTTGTTCGATGCCTTTGTAGAGAGCTTCTTCTGCGACTCGGATTAATTTTGCCGATTCGGGAGTCACTTCCACAACTGCGATCGTGATGCAAGAATCGCCGTGAAAACCTTGATAATATGCCCCCGTATCTACCTTGAGAACATCTCCGGCCCGAATTACCTTTTTGGGACTGGGGATGCCGTGAACAACTTCGTTATTAATGCTAGAGCAAATCGATCCAGGGAAACCGTGATAGCCTTTAAAACTCGGAGTTGCCCCCATAGCACGGATGCGTTTTTCGGCATAAGCATCCAAATCAGCAGTAGTCATTCCCGGTTTCACCATTTGGGAAATTTCTTTGAGTACCGTTGCAACGATTTTCGCGGCCTGCCGCATAATTTCGATTTCGCGTTCCGACTTAATTTCAATGCCTCGACGCTGTTTTTTGACTTGGGGTGCTTGAGTTGGGCTAGAAAGCAGACTGCTAAAAATATTCATGAATTGATTGGCGAGTAATTTTGTACTTTGACGGCAGGTTGAAGCAAAAAAACGGCAAATATCCAGTTTTTTGTGGAAAAACGGGTGTCTTGTTCCGAACTGTCGATCGCGTGTCCTTTAAGCTAGCTTAATATTTTTCTCACTAATCGGCACGGGATTGGGGGTCAATCGATTTTAGATTTTAGATTTTAGATTTTAGATTGAAGCATAGAGCCCACGAATAAATACGTTCGGCAAGTTTCATCGGATACAGGTTTTTTATTTCTGGACGGATGAATCACGTGGCGGGTATCCTGGATGCTTTGGGTCAACAAAGCGGTTTTAACCGCCGAGTCCGTTGGAAATCACCGAAGAACACTATTGTCAATCAGCCTTCAGGGACGGGCTCTCCTGCCCAACCCCTACTCCCCACAAGAAAATTTACTCTTTGTGGAACAGGCCGAAAAGCCTGTTATTGAGCATGGTGCAAGATGTGAGTTGGATCGGGATTTCCGAGCATCCCTGTGAGGTTAGCAATTGCGGCAATTAACTTATTTATGTCAACTGGTTTAGATAAGTGCATCTGGAAACCCGCTTCCAGCGCTTGCTGGCGCTCTTCCTCTCTCGCGTAGGCCGTCAGGGCGATCGCAGGCATCTTTCCACCCCTGAGCCTTTCCATTTCTCTCACCCGCCCGATCAACTCATAACCGTCTGCTTCCGGCATTCCAATGTCGCTCAGCAGCAGATCCGGCCAATAACTCTCCAGTGCAGCTAGAGCCCCGGCCACCGATGCCGCCGATCGCACTATAGCTCCTTCGTCCTCGAGTAAAGCAATCAAAAACTCCCGCGTATCATCGTCATCATCCACCACCAGCAATTGCAAATTAGTTAGAGTAGGAAGGGTCTCTGTCCTGTCATTGAGATCCGACCAATCATCGTCAGCAGCGACGGCGTTCCTCTGTACCACAGGTAAAGCCACCGTAAATTTCGCACCCTCGCCCGGATTATTCTCTGCTTGCACCTTACCGCCGTGCTGTTCCACCAAGTGACGGACGATCGCCAATCCCAGTCCCAAACCCCCGTAAGACCTAGTTGTGCTGCTATCAGCTTGGCGGAAGCGATCGAAAACATAAGGCAAAAAATCAGGAGCGATACCAATGCCGCTATCAATTATCTGAATTTGAGCCTCATCTCCAACAGACTCTAAGCGCACCTGTACTTTACCCTCTTGCGGACTAAACTTAATCGCATTTGACAGCAAATTCCACACAATTTGCTGCAAGCGATCGAAATCGCCGATAACTTCACCTACATTGGGACTGCACGTTAATTCTATGACTATTGATTTTTCCTCAGTCAGCGGCTGCAAAGAATCTATTGCCAGCTTGATCGCAGATTCCAACCGAATCGGATGCTTATTTAAATTTAGTTTCCCCCGCAGAATCCGCGAAACATCTAAAATATCTTCGATGAGTTGAGATTGAGATTTAGCATTGCGCTCTATTGTTTCTAGGGCTTTCTCTATAGTGTCTTGGTCAAATGTTTTGGTACGAAGCAGCCTAGACCAGCCGAGAATTGCATTTAAAGGAGTACGGAGTTCGTGAGAGAGAATAGCTAAAAATTCATCCTTCATCTGGTTAGCTCTCTCCGCTTCTTGCCGCGCCACTTGTTCGCGGATTAGTCGGCCGCGTTCTTCCTCTGCTTGCTTGCGGTCTGTGACATCTCTAACCGTACCCACATGACCGATCAGTTTTCCCAAATCCGAAAACATTGGCGACGACTGCACATTAATCCAACGCACAGTTTCGCTACCAGCTAATCGAAACTCGTTAGAATATTCCTTGCCTTCTTTAATCCAAGCTAACCAATGTGCTACTACGCGATCGCGATCTTCTTCATGAACTTCCCGCTGCCAAATATCTGCTAAACTTTCCTCCAGTGTTAACCCGCAAATTGCTTGACAACGGGGATTAATGTATGTACAGCGCCCTTCAACGTCAGCTAAGTAAATTCCCAGCGGCGAACAAGCACACAAAGTGCGAAACCGCTCTTCACTTTTACTTAGTTCACTATTAACAGCAGCTAACTGTGTTGCTTGCTGTTTCACCTCCACTGTTTTCTGGAACAATTCCACAAATACCCCCACCTTCGAGGTCAATATTTCCGGTTCCAAGGGTTTGAACAGGTAATCCACCGCACCCAGAGAATAACCTTTAAACACGTGGGTGTCATTACTGCTGAATGCTGTGATAAAAATAATCGGAGTCGATCGCGATCGATCTCTAGAGCGAATCAATGTTGCTGTCTCAAATCCATCCATTCCCGGCATCTGCACATCAAGCAAAATTACCGCAAAATCTTCATTAAGCAGACATCTCAGAGCCTCCGCGCCCGAATTAGCTTGTACTAGATGATAAGAGGGGCTGTTGAGGATAGCTTCTAGAGCTATCAAATTTTCTGGGCGATCGTCAACTAAAAGGACATTTACTCGATGGGGCGACTGCTGATTCATAATTTTTTTAATCTTTAATTCTTAGCAAATTGACTAAACAGGGAGCAATTTTAGAGAGGGGTAAAATCCAGTCTACTTCAACATTTGCGATCGCCGATGCTGGCATGGTTGGGCATAGAGCTGAAGCCGGTTCCTCCACGAATGTCAATCCTCCCTCAGCTTTAATTTTTGCCAGCCCTTCACTGCCATCCGAATTAGCTCCCGTTAAAATTATGCCGATAACTTTCTCCCCAAAGGCATCCGCAGCAGACTCAAACAGCACATCGATTGAGGGCCGCGCGTAGCAGACAGGAGCCTCAGTTGATAGTGCAAATGTAGGAGAAACGCGATTGGGAATTGGGGATTTTGAATTATGGATTGACTCCACTGCCACGCTCCCCCATTCTGTCAAGTTGTTTTCATACAGGCTAAACTCCTCCTCACAGGGCGATTCTATTAGCAAGTGATAGTCAGCAGGAGCCAAGTAAACCCGTCCAGGTGCGATCGGCTCTTTGTCTTGGGCCTCTGTGATTGGGAGAGAGCTGTGCTGTTGTAAAAAATCTGTCAGCCTATTCTGAGAACTCTTATGGCGGTGTTGGACAATAACTACAGGCAAAGGAAAGCTTTTTGGCAAATCTGCCAGCAGCACAGTCAGAGCCTCTAGCCCTCCCAAAGACGTGCCCACAACCACTATTTCAAAATTTTTTTTATTTAACTCTTCGGTAGAGTTTATCACTACTTTCAAGTGCTTCATAATATTTTTCATAAGGTGTAAAAATCAGAGACTCCTGATGACCCAGGCCTAAAACTCCAAACATTACCAGGCTCTCATAAAAAAGCTTGTGTACCCGCTCTTGGAGGTGTGAATTGAAATAAATCAGCACATTACGGCATAAAATAACATTAAACTCATTAAAAGAATTATCCGTTGCTAGGTTGTGGTGAGCAAAGACAATATTATCTTTAAGTGAAGAGCGAAAAATCGCATTTTCATAGGCAGCAGTGTAATACTCAGAAAACGCTTTCTTGCCCCCAGCTTGGTGGTAAAGTTGCGTATATTCTTGCATCTGTTTCAGCGGGAATATCCCACTTTTTGCGGTTTTCAAAACTAATTCATTCATGTCCGTAGCGTAAATCCGACAACGGTCATAAAGTCCTTCTTCTTGCAGCAAAATTGCCATAGAATAGACTTCTTCTCCCGTTGAACATCCCGCGTGCCAAATCCGAATAAAAGGATAAGTACGCAGCAGCGGTACCACTTTTTTTCTGAAACTAATGTAAAAGCTGGGATCGCGAAACATCGCCGTTACATTGACAGAAATGTCCAGCAGTAAACGGTCTAGGTAAGCAGGATTGTGGAGTACCTTTTCCTGAAGTGCAGACACAGTGGTGAGCCGTTCCGAGCGAATAGTGTTCCAAATACGGCGCTTGAGAGAGGCAAGAGCATAATTGCGAAAATCAAATCCGTAATAGCGAAACATTCCCTCTAGTAGGAGTTGAATTTCGATTGTTTCAAGTTCATGGCTTTCGGGCATTTTTAATTAGTTATTGGGAATTGGGCATTGGGACTTGGGAATTGGTTAATGTCACAGGTCAACTTTAAGGTGCGTCGCTCATCGATGGTCGATTTTTGTTTGGGATGGTTGGTAGCGACGCACCCTACAACTGTTCACTGCTTACGAATGACTAATGACTAATGACTAATGACTATCGATAAAGCCAGACACGCAGCAGCGAGAGCAACTGTTCCGTATCAACAGGTTTGGTAATGTAGTCAGACGCACCAGCTTCGATACATTTTTCCCGATCGCCCTTCATAGCTTTCGCAGTCAGAGCAATCATTGGCAAGGACGCAAATTGAGGCATATTACGAATTGCTTGCATGGTTTCGTAACCGTCCATCTCTGGCATCATCACGTCCATCAACACAATATTTATCTCAGGCGTACTTTGCAATTTAGCAATGCCCTCTCTGCCATTCTCAGCATACACAACTTCCATTTTATGGCGCTCTAGCATACTCGTGAGGGCGAAAATATTCCGCATATCGTCGTCAACAATCAAGACTGTTTTGCCCGCGAGCGTCGAATCTGTTTGATACAATTGCTCTAGCATTTGGCGCTTTGGTTCCGGCAAATTTGCTTGGACTCGGTGCAAAAACAAAGCTGTTTCATCTAACAGGCGCTCAGGCGATCGCACATCTTTAACAATGATTGTTTCCGCCATCCGCTTCAGTTGAGTTTCTTCGGTTCTCGTCAACTCTTTGCCGGTATAAATAATAATCGGCAGACTTTTCAAAGTAGCCTCTTGCTTGATCTGCTCAATCAGTTCAAAACCAGTCATATCTGGCAGTCCCAAATCGAGTACGATACAGTCAAAATGCCCCGATTTCAAAGTTGCTAGCGCTTCTGCACCGCTCCCCACAGCCGTTGTAGAAACATCGTGATTGCCAATTAAATCCACAATACTGAGACGCTGTGTTTCGTCGTCTTCCACGACTAGCAAATTCTTCACGGGCCGCTCCACAAACCCCTTAATATCAGTCAAAGCTTTGCTCAAAGCTTCGCGACTGACAGGCTTTTGTAAGTACGCGATCGCCCCTAACTGCAAACTGCGCTGCCGCCCTTCTTCAACTGATACAATGTGAACCGGAATGTGGCGCGTACTTGGGTCGTGCTTCAAGCGATCGAGCACTGTCCAGCCATCCATTACAGGCAAATTTAGATCCAGCATAATCGCCGTTGGCTTGAACTCTCGCGCCATCGCCAAACCGATATCGCTCCGCAAAGCCACCAAACCTTTAAAACCCTGTTCCTGCGCCATATCCAACAGAATCCGAGCGAAGTTTACATCATCCTCGACAATCAACAGCACGCGATCGTCGGGATCGACATTTTCCCGATCGTCAGCGATAACCGGTGATGGATAAGGAGCGATCGGCAAGTTGAAATTCGGCGAAGGAACTGCGGAAGAAATAGCAGATGGCAATTGAGCAATTTGCTTGCTCATTCCCGACTCCTGATCGTTCATTATTCGCGATTCTTGGTAAGTTTGCGGCAGATAAAGCGTGAACCTACTACCCTCACCAGGGCGACTTGTCAATTGAATTTCTCCCCCTAACAAATTAGCAATTTCTCGACTAATTGACAAACCCAAACCCGTGCCCCCGTATTTCCGGCTAGTGCTACCATCAGCTTGTTGGAAAGCCTCAAAAATAACCCGGTGTTTCTCAGCAGAAATCCCAATCCCCGTATCGCTAACTGAGAAAGCCAAAACAGTAGGGGAACTCCTTAAACTTTCTTTCTCTAAACTCCACCCTTCCCGCGCTACTTCGACACACAATTTCACCTCACCTCGCTCTGTAAACTTAAACGCATTAGAGAGAAGATTCTTCAAAACTTGTTGCAGCCGTTTAGCATCAGTATAGAGACCTTTTGGCAACCCACCCTCAAGCTCGATTTTAAAACTCAACTTCTTATCCTGGGCGATTTGGCGGAAAGTTCGATCCAAATGATCTCGCAAGTCGGCAAACAACACTTGCTCAATTTCCACCGACATCGTGCCTGATTCAATCTTAGCAAGATCCAAAATGTCATTAATCAGCCCCAGCAAATCATTTCCCGCCGAGTAAATTGTGCGCGTGTATTCAACTTGCTTCTGAGTCAAATTACCCTCAGTATTGTCAGAAAGCAATCGAGCCAGAATCAACAGCGAATTCAGCGGAGTTCGCAACTCGTGAGACATATTTGCCAGAAACTCCGACTTATACTTAGAAGTTAGAGCCAACTGTTCCGCTCTTTCTTCCAACAACCCCCTCGCCTGTTCGATATCTCGGTTTTTCCGCTCAACTTCCTTATTTTGCAGCGCTAGCAATTCAGCTTGTTCTTCTAGTTCTTCATTCGTTTGTTGCAACTCTTCCTGCTGACTCTTCAACAGTTCCTCCGATGCACGGAGCGACTGCGCTTGTTGTTCGAGACGCTTGTTAGTTTCCGTTAGTTCCTTTTGCTGAGTTTGCAACTCTTCTGCCAAAGACTGTGACTGTTTTAGCAACTCTTCCGTCCGCATACTCGCCGCAATTGTATTTAAAACAATGGCGATACTTTCTGTAAGTTGGTCGAGAAATGTCAAGTGTATTTCGCTGAAGCGGCGGAACGAAGCTAACTCGATTACTGCCGTCACTTCTCCCTCAAATAGTACGGGTAAAACCACGACATTCAACGGCGTCGCTTCTCCCAGTCCCGATCCAATTTTAACGTAGTTTTCCGGCACTTCAGTCAACAGTATTCGTTCCTTTTCCAGGGCGCACTGTCCTACCAAACCTTCGCCTAAATGAAATCTATTTCCTAACTGTTTGCGTTCGCGGTATGCGTAGGTACTTAACAGTTTGAGAAACGGATCGTGATCCACACCTTCCATCATAAAGAATACGCCATGCTGAGCAGAAACCAGCGGCGTCAATTCGGAGAGAATTAGTTTAGAAACAGTTTCTAAATCCCGCTGACCTTGTAGCATTCGAGTGAACTTAGCGAGGTTTGTTTTCAGCCAATCTTGCTCAGTATTCTTCTGCGTCGTCTCCCGGAGATTGGCGATCATCTGGTTAATGTTGTCCTTAACAATGGCAACTTCTCCTTCAGTGGCGACGGAAATTGACCTCGTTAAATCGCCTCTGGTAACAGCAATTGCCACTTCCGCGATCGCCCGCAGTTGAGTAGTCAAATTCGCAGCCAATTCATTCACATTATCCGTCAAATCTCGCCACGTCCCCGCCGCGCCCGGAACCTTCGCCTGGCCACCCAATTTCCCTTCAATTCCCACTTCCCGCGCCACAGTAGTAACTTGATCGGCAAACGTCGCCAGCGTATCAATCATCTCATTAATCGTATCTGCCAGAGTCGCAATTTCTCCCTTAGCTTCCAGCATTAATTTGCGCTTCAAATCGCCATTCGCCACCGCCGTCACAACCTTAGCAATACCCCGCACTTGCGCTGTCAAATTCCCCGCCATCGAGTTTACATTGTCGGTTAAATCTTTCCAAGTTCCCGCAACTCCTTTCACCTCAGCTTGACCGCCCAATTTACCCTCTGTTCCTACCTCCCGCGCCACCCGCGTCACCTCAGAAGCGAAAGAATTAAGCTGATCCACCATGACGTTAATAGTGTCTTTCAACTCCAGAATTTCGCCTTTGACATCAACGGTGATTTTCTTAGACAAATCGCCATTTGCCACCGCTTTCGTCACTTCCGCAATATTCCGCACCTGCGCCGTCAAATTCCCCGCCATCAAGTTAACATTATCAGTTAAATCTTTCCAAGTTCCCCCTACACCCCGCACGTAAGCTTGCACACCTAATTTGCCTTCGGTTCCTACTTCCCTAGCAACTCTGGTTACTTCAGATGCGAAGGAACTCAACTGATCCACCATGATGTTAATCGTGTTTTTCAGTTCGAGAATTTCACCTTTTACATCTACTGTAATTTTCTTGGACAAATCGCCATTTGCCACAGCGGTTGTCACTTCCGCAATGTTCCGCACTTGGGCGGTAAGATTTCCCGCCATCGAGTTAACTGAATCCGTTAAATCTTTCCAGGTTCCGGCAACTCCTTTAACTTCAGCTTGCACGCCTAATTTCCCTTCGGTTCCCACTTCCCTAGCCACCCGTGTTACTTCCGATGCGAAGGAATTTAATTGATCCACCATCGTGTTTACGGTGTTTTTTAACTCCAGAATTTCACCTTTCACATCGACAGTAATTTTCTTAGATAAATCGCCATTTGCCACAGCAGTAGTAACAGCCGCAATATTCCGTACTTGTTCGGTCAAACTACCCGCCATAAAATTAACTGAATCCGTTAAATCCTTCCAAGTTCCTGCTACACCTCGGACATCGGCTTGACCGCCCAATTTACCTTCGGAACCCACTTCCCTAGCAACTCTGGTTACTTCTGATGCAAAGGAATTAAGCTGATCCACCATCACGTTAATGGTGTTTTTCAGTTCTAAAATTTCGCCTTTAACCTGTACCGTAATTTTTTTAGATAAGTCACCGTTAGCAACCGCCGTCGTCACCTCAGCAATGTTGCGAACTTGTGCTGTTAAATTGCCGGCCATTGAGTTAACAGAATCCGTTAAATCTTTCCAAGTTCCTGCTACTTCTTGCACTTCAGCTTGGACGCCTAATTTCCCTTCGGTTCCCACTTCCCTAGCCACCCTAGTTACTTCCGAAGCAAAGGAATTCAACTGGTCAACCATCGTGTTGACGGTGTTTTTGAGTTCGAGAATTTCCCCTTTCACATCGACGGTAATTTTCTTGGATAAATCGCCCTTTGCCACAGCGGTTGTCACTTCAGCGATGTTGCGGACTTGTGATGTCAAACTGCCTGCCATGAAGTTAACACTATCAGTTAAATCCTTCCAAGTTCCCGCAACTCCTTTAACTTCTGCTTGACCGCCGAGTTTGCCTTCGGAACCCACTTCTCTCGCCACCCGCGTTACTTCAGATGCGAAGGAATTTAACTGATCCACCATGATGTTAATCGTGTTTTTTAACTCCAGGATTTCACCTTTAACATCTACTGTAATTTTCTTAGATAAGTCACCATTTGCCACAGCAGTCGTCACTTCTGCAATGTTCCGTACTTGTGCGGTAAGATTTCCCGCCATCGAGTTAACTGAATCCGTTAAATCTTTCCAGGTTCCTGCAACTCCCCGCACTTCAGCTTGCACGCCTAATTTGCCTTCGGTTCCTACTTCCCTAGCAACTCTGGTTACTTCAGATGCGAAGGAACTCAACTGATCCACCATGATGTTAATCGTGTTTTTCAGTTCGAGAATTTCCCCTTTAACATCTACAGTAATTTTTTTGGATAAATCGCCATTTGCCACAGCAGTTGTTACTTCCGCAATGTTCCGCACTTGGGCTGTTAAATTCCCTGCCATTGAGTTAACTGAATCCGTTAAATCTTTCCAGGTTCCGGCAACTCCTTTAACTTCTGCTTGTACGCCTAATTTTCCTTCGGTTCCTACTTCCCTAGCCACCCGCGTTACTTCCGACGCAAAGGAGCTCAACTGGTCTACCATTGTGTTAACAATTTGCGCTGTTTGGAGGAATTCTCCTTTGAGGGGTCTGTCTTCTATTTCTAAGGCGATGGTTTGCGATAAATCTCCTTTTGCTACGGCCCGAATTACTCTGGCGGTTTCAGAGGTTGGTTGCACTAAATCTGTAATTAGGGTATTGACAGAATTTACGCTAGCTGCCCATGACCCCTCGGCGTTGCCGATGGTGGCCCGCTGGGCGATTTTGCCTTCTTTACCGACAACTGTGCCGATGCGATCGAGTTCGGCCGCCATTCTCTCATTGAGATCGATAATGTCGTTAAGTTCGTCAGCAATTTTTCCCGCTAGACCAGTCTGATCTATGGGCATCCGAACTGAAAAGTCCCCTTTTTTGACAGCTACTAAGGTTCTGAGTAACTGTTTGGCATAAGCATTATTGGAATTAGGGCTTGTTATCTGTGCAGTTGACATGACCGTTACCTTTGGGGAGTTTGAAGGGGAAGGGGGGACAATTTTTGAGATTATTGATATTATCGGACTAAAGCAGTGTCTGACTGCTTATATCGAAAGATAGATGACAAATTGCTGTTGATCAGATATTGAGTTATTGGTTATTTTATACTGGTTAGCAGGCTCTTCTTGGTAACGAGTTAATTGTGGGGTGTCAGGAACAGGCTTTCGAGCCTGTTCCACCCTGTTCCACAAAGAGTGAATTTTCTTGTGGGGCGGGCCGGATGCCCTCCCTACAGATTACCAACTGCGATTATTTCCAATTTTGCCACGAACTATTGAAAATAGAAGTACCCGGAAAGGCGATGGGATTAGCATTTTGTTGCAACCGCAACTGCAAAACTTCCAAGTTCGGTTCGCGGGATGGCAATTCGTCCACTAATTCATAAGGGAGAATCCCCTTTTCTAGGGAAAAAGCAGCCGTAACTCCCGCCGCCACACCGGCAGACCATTCAAAAGAATGCACTCGATAAGCAGCGGCCGCTGTGTGGCTAACAGCAATACTTTTACCTGCCACTAACATATTGTCAATTTTCTGAGGAATCATTGCCCGCAGCGGAATTTGGAAGGGATAAGCTTGCCCTTGACCTTTGCGAGTGCCTTCGCGTTCGGTATTTCCCGGTGCTTCCGGCGGACTGTTGGTCATGCAGGGGTGAAAGTCGATCGCATAATGACCAATACCCACAGAATCAGGATAAATCGTAGCGCGCGATCGCGATTTTGTATCCTCAACAGATTGACTTCCCACAGCCAAAGCCGGCGCATTCAAACCACCCACAGCCAACCACAACTTCCGATACTCTTCCTCCGACAAATTCTGGCGGTAAAAATCAGCCCTAAAGTCAGTGCGAGACATATCAACTTCCCACACCGTAAAACCTTGAGCCTGATTGAAACTCGGCCGCCCAATAATGCGCCGGCCCTCCCGCATATAAGGATATTTAGAAAGTCCGTGCACCGTCCCCATCGGCGAATCCAACCCGCTCAAAAAACGATTGTTTGGATAAGGCTTTTTCACTCCATCTCCTAGCTGCGAGTCAGTAGTTCCTGTTACCAACCAGTAGAAAAATCCTTTGGCATTTTCCTCTCCTTTTCGCAAAGTTTCCGTTCGCAAACCGCCCATCCATCCCCCCGGTTGCAGTTGACCGGCTGCTGACAACTGCGCGCGAGTGTAAATTAAATTATCTTGAGAATTGCCGGGACGATAGTCATTGCCCCAAGTCCAGTTTTGCATCGAAATATCCCCCGGATAAATCGGGAATTGCTTCGGGTCTGAAGGTCGCTTTTGATCCGGTCTCATGCTCCTGATTTGGCGGTAGCTGAAAACTAAAGGAAAGCTAGCCAATCTCTGCAATTCGTAGCTGTAGTAAGGAGCGTATTGTTGATAAAAAGATGGCACTTGATGCTGCTGCGGTTCCTTCGTTGCCTCCATCGCAAAGGTGTAGGTAAAACCTTGAGTGCAGTAAGGGTCGCCGGTTGGGCTGGCGGAGGAAGGTTCCAGAGGGGAACGCGGGTCAATTCCGAGGCGGTAGGGAACATCGGCAAGTCCGATCAATTCACCTGTTTCTGTGGCATCTACAACATACCAATCAGCACCCCCCCTAGCCCCCCCTTGTAAAGGGGGGGAACTGGTGGAATTCCCCCCTTGTAAAGGGGGGGAACTGGTGGAATTCCCCCCTTGTAAAGGGGGGGAACTGGTGGAATTCCCCCCTTGTA
>NZ_JAUBPB010000017.1:38287-44659 GCF_036700545.1 Microcoleus sp. SVA1B4 | reverse complement strand
AAGGGGGGGAACTGGTGGAATTCTCCCCTTGTAAAGGGGGGGAACTGGTGGAATTCCCCCCCCTTGGCAAGGGGGGGTTAGGGGGGGTTCCAGATGCTTTAGGAATAAACCGAATAATAGTTTTGTTAAATCGTGCAGAATTTTCGTAGCGATAGGCATCTTCGATAGTCTGAGAAAGAGTTTCGCTGTTGATTGGCGGGGTGTTGGCGGCTGGTTTGTGTTGAATGGCGATCGCACTTTTAATTTGTTGGCCCCCAACCGCATTCCCCGCGACAGCAGGAGTAATTGCTAGTTCTTTAATAACTGTATTGGGAAACCACTTCAGCGTGCCTTTGCCTTTTCTAGCGGCATCCTGCAAGATGTTAAATAGAATTTTGTGACCGTCGTAGGGCATGAAACACGAATAGCTAACCCAACAGCCTCCGGGATTTAGCCGCCCGTAATGTTGCTCGATCCGCCGCCGCAATTCGAGGTAGCCACGGGGGTAAAATAAGAGCGATCGCTGAGTATCTCTTTCATCGAGTGCGGAAGTTCCCTGGGAGGAAATTTGACCGCCTACCCAGTCAGTAATTTCAGTCAGGCAAACTGTGCGCCCCGCCAGCAAACCTTCGTAAGCGGTAGCAGCGCCTGCGAGCCCGCCGCCTGCTACTAGAATGTCGCAAGTTTCTGCATTGTCTGGATTACGCCCAGGTTCGGCAAATACTGGCGAAATGCTCCCTATCGCGGAAATTATGCCCAGGGTGAGGCTAAGGATCGATCGACCTTTGAGCACCAATAGATACTGTCGAAGTTTCATCGGAGATTGTGGAATTAATTTTGACATAGCGCGAAAAACACTCATCCCATCTAAATGTTTATTTTGCAGTATACTGGTATTTCGCGCTGTTGTCAGGGAAAACTTTTTTAGAGAAGAGGCATTAATACCAGCAACAACTATTGAACAGCCGGATGAACATTATGCTCAAGATAGTCAAATTTTTTAGGTTATTTATTCCGTTTGAGAGTTTAACAATTACTACCAGTTTAACTTTTTCGGAAGTTGTGTCCCGGTTGGAGGAAGTTGTCACTCCTCCCAAACTTTTTAGAGTAACACTACCCTTTGGCCCGCCACCTGCAAAACCCTATGAAGGAACAATCTCTGGCAAAAAATTCAAAATCAATCGCATCATCATCGGTCGCAAGTCATTGATCCCAATTATACAAGGAGATATACATCCTCAAAAGTTTGGTTGTTATATAAAAATTAGGATGACTTTACATAAAATAGTTCTAGGATTTCTGATTCTTTGGCTGTGGACAACGGGCAGTATTGGAATGTTTTCTTTATTTGCTTGGTTAGTCGAACCATCCGTGGGAGCCATATTTTTACCAATTTTAGGAATGTTTCTTTTTGGCTGGCTTTTGTGCTTGATTCCCTTTAAGATAGAAGCAAAAGCAGCTATAAAATTTTTGTCTATTCTCTTAACATAAAGTAATTTATAACTGCAATAGTGTAGCTGTATTATTAAAAATAATCTGGGTTCATCGGCATTCCCCCCAGTTAAAAAACTCCAAATTTATGCGTCAAAACCAACTGAAACAAAAAATTAAACAAGGCGAAACAGTCCTCGGTTTATTTATGAACTGCCCTTATCCCGCATTCATAGAAATCTGCGGTCACGCTGGATTTGATTTTGCCGTCATCGACATGGAACACGGCCCCCTGCACCCGCTTGCTGCTGAAGATTTGTGTCGCGCCGCCGACTGTACCGGAATTGCACCGATTGTTCGCGTCAGCAAAAACGACGGGCCACAAATTCAACGAGCTCTCGACATCGGCAGTGCAGGGGTTCAAGTACCTCAAATTGAAAGCAAAATCGATGCCGAAACCGCTGTCAAAAGCGCTAAATACAGTCCTCTGGGTACGCGAGGCCTTTCCTTCGCTACGCGGGCCGGACTTTACACCGCCGCAGGTACAAATATCACCGATCGACTCAACGAAGAATCCTTAGTTGTGATTCATGTCGAAGGCAAAGGCGGCATCGACAACCTGGCAGAAATTGTTACTGTGCCAGAGGTGGACGTGATTTTTCTAGGGCCTTACGATTTGTCACAGTCGATCGGCATTCCCGGCCAAGTCCGCGATCCCCGCGTCATCGACATGATGCAGGAGGCAGTGCAAACCATCCGCAAAGCAGGCAAAGCCGCCGGTACTTTTGCCGAAAACCCCGAAATCGCCCAGCAGTGGATTGATGCTGGCGTTCAGTACGTCACACTTGGGGTCGATGTTGCCGTTTTCCTGCGGGCCTGTCAGTCGCTGGTGAAAGCCGTCAATCGATTTTAGATTTTAGATTTTGGATTTTGGATTTTGGATTAAAAGAAGAACCAGCCACCGGATTCATTTTGCAAGCTTTACGATATCTTTGCAATTTTTGTAGTGTCTTTTACGACACATACAAAAAACCTGCGCTAGAGTAGAAGCATACACCTCCTCCAGGCAAAATTAGGGAGGGGAGCAAGGCTTCAGGGAGTAAAATCTATGAAAACCGTATTAGAATCCATTCATTTGGATTATGCCTTCATGTTTACTTTCAAAAAAGTAAACTCGATTAAGCTAGAAGGTTTCAAGGAATTTTTTGACGATATGCCTGTCGATCCGTATGTGAAAGGTAAGTATCGTTCGAGAAGATTATCGCGGTTTGCAGTCAACGGAAATGAGTTAGTTAAGTTACCTCACGGCTATTTGTATCAAAGCAAAACATACAATCCGCTAGTGGGTGATATCAGGCGGGAATTTGCCGAATTGGACGATCGACTAATCGCCCTCGATAATTTCAAACAGATGATTTTTGCTTTTTTCGATTCCTGCAAAATTCACCCGGAAGCTGAAATCGGCATCCATCAAATCAGGACGACTTGTTCGCCAAACAATTTCGGCAACCCCGCACCGGAAGGCATTCACCAAGACGGTACTGACTTTATCGGGATTTTCTCGGTGGACAGAACTAATATTGTAGGCGGGGAAACGCATTTGTACTTGGCTAAAAAAGAGAAGCCTGTTTTTAATAAAATTCTGCATCCGGGAGAATTGCTGCTAGTTAACGACCATGAGTTTTTCCACTTTACTACGCCGATTAAACCGGAATCTGAAGGAGTGGGAACCAGGGATGTCTTTGTGCTGACTTCTCCGAGTTTGCTTACCGATTGAGGAAAGTTGAGCAATTGCGCGTCTTTCGTTCGTAGTGAGGGCTTTACTCCTCTCTCTGGCGTTTAATCAATAGAGTTCTTGCAAAAGTCAAATTCACCCCCCTTAGTCCCCCCTTATTAAGGGGGGAAACAAGAATAATCTTGCCTCTTCCCCTGATTAAAGAGGAGGGTTGGGGTATGGTGCTTTGTATTTTTGCAAGAGTTCTAATCATGACTCAAGTCCTTACTACAAACCTTTCGTTCGTAGTGAGGACTTTAGTCCTCTTTCTGGCGTTTAGGATCGCGAATTAAATAATTTACACAAGTTTGTGGGTTGGGCGTCCCGCCCGCCCTTTCTGGACGGGCGGGACGCCCATCCCACAAGAACCATCACGCATTCTAAGTTATTTAATTCTCATTCCTTAGTCAATCATGACTCAAGTCCTGACTACAAACCTGCGTATTTTCCTAATAAACCCGGTTTATGCGTCTAACAACTCACAGATAAATCTTATCGAAACTTCCGTTCAGACTCTTGAATCGGAACATCATTAATGCTAGCTTCACGTCTTCGCATTAACCCATTTTCGGCAAATTCCCACTGTTCATTACCATAGGCGCGATACCAGTAGCCAGCATCATCGTGCCACTCATACTCAAATCGAACAGAAATCCGATTGTCTGTAAAACTCCACAGTTCTTTCTTTAAACGATAATCTAATTCCTTTGCCCATTTTCGTCTTAAAAAAGCCTTGATTTCTTCCCGTCCGCTGAAGAATTCGGCACGGTTTCGCCACTGAGAATCTTCCGTATAAGCTAAGGCTACTCGTTCGGGATCGCGGGTATTCCAGGCATCTTCAGCAGCTTGAACTTTGGCTTTAGCCGTTTCCAACGTAAAGGGCGGTAGAGGCGGTTTAGTTTCCATCAGCTTGGTTTTTTGTGATTATAAAAGATCGGGTGCGGGATGCTCGCGCTACAGAGAGAGTTTGGGGAATTTGATATCAATCCTCAGCATCGGGATCGATTCCCATTGCTCGCAGTCGCTAACTACAGCCAACGGAGTACAATCGCGCTCTTGCTCTCCATTACGGCTAGCAAATCCCAAAACATCCAATCTGCCAGAATGATGCTCTGGGGATGCTCGTAAAAATTTTTCACAAACGTACCGTTGGAGTCTGGCAGTTGGGCATAGTCGGGGAATGTACGAGGCCGACTTCTAGCAGTTATTGTCTCGTTCATCGTCTTTTCCGTACAGTTATTGTTTATTCTACTGCGAAATTTTAGATCCAGCCGATTGTAGACTCCAGCTAATATTAACTAAACCCAGCTAACCACAAGGGAAGCATCAACAGCAACCCGACAGAAGTGATGGCGATGCTACTAGCTAACAAATCGCGATCGAGCTCGTAGACTTCTGCTAAAATCAGCACAGAAAGAGCTGTGGGCGTTCCCGACATCAACACCAACACGAACCTCGGATCGCCGCTCAATCCGAAATAACTAGCACCCAACCCGATCAGCACCGGCACAATTACTACTTTTAACAGCGACGGGATTAACGCTAGTTCAAAACTTTCCCATTTCTTAATAGACCTCAGCCGGATGCCAACCAGCAGCAAAGCACTGGCAATTACCACCCAAACAGCAGTCTGCAATCCCGATTCCACTATTTCGGGCAGGGGGATGTTTCTAGTATAAAAACCAATTAAAAAAGCCCACAGGGCGGGAACTGTCAGCACGTCCCGGATCTGAGTCCACCAGTGATTTTTTTGCTCGGAGTTCCCAAAATAGCTAGCAATAAATACACCGAAACAATAAGTGCCAATAACGTTGTTAGTGACGCTGTACAAGACAGCCCAGTTGCTGTTATCGGTGCTGATGATAGACGGGGTGATTGCTAATCCAACAAAGCCCGTATTCCCTAACATCGCAGCTAGGATAAAACTCCCTTCGCTCGATCGCTTCAGGGAATTAAAATTTACTAAAAATAAATTTACTAGAGAATTTTTGCCCTGAAAATAGGGCTTTTGGATGTGGGCCGCACTCAGCCTACGCAATAATACCCAAGTCAGCCAAGCAAAACTCGTACTCAGAAATAACACGAATATGGCGATCGCCGGTGTGAATCCCACAGCACCAGAAAATTCGCTGTGACGGGCTAAAACTAGAATTTGCAGCGGTATCCCAATCCAGAAAAGAAAGTAGCTCAGCAGCTTGGGAAAATTAACTGGGATGTACCGAAACAGCAGCAGTCCCAAGCCCGTCCAGATAACTAGAGGCGTATAAGCGTGAAATAAGGTTTCAATCATAAAAATTTAACTAGACAATTGGAAATGCCTCTATCTATTAATAGTAATGCTAAAATCAGTTTAAAAAATGCAAATTGTCGTTAGCGGAGCCCTCGAAAAGGACCGCACTGGCACGCTTTTTCGTCCTAGCGTGTTCGCAGCAGTGCCAGCCCGAAAATTTCCGCCCAAATTCCCGCAGCTTCCAGGGCACAATCCTCAGATTCTCCGCGCCAAATGATGGCAGGTTTTTGCCTTCAGATTCACAAAACTTCTGTTAATTTCACAAGTGTGCGATCGAGCTATCTTACCTTGGACGAACAGATTTCCCACGTTTTCCTGCCGTTTCAAGCGAACGGAAACAGGGGGAGACTAAAGCTGCTGATGACTTGCACTCATTAATTCAATTTCAAAGCATTAACAGGCACCTCATCCCAAGAACTAACAGTCCGCAAAGTAGCAACCCAGCCCTGCTGTTTTTGCTCTGCCGTCAAATTCTTCTCAAAAGATTCGTGGCAATCCTTCGCTTGAGTCTCATCGCAACAAGCAATGCAAGAATAAAGAATGCCCGACGGATCGATTTGCTCGTTTACCCAAATAATCACGATCTACTCTCCCAATTAACTTAACTCTTATCTAAATTTTCCTATATTTTTGTCAATTAATTAGGTAGGTATTAATTAACCCCAGTGCGGCATTTTAGCTTAACAGGCAAGATGCCTGTTCCACATACAGGCAAGATGCCTGTTCCACATACAGGCAAGATGCCTGTGCCACACACAGGCAAGATGCCTGTGCCACACACAGGCAAGATGCCTGTGCCACACACAGGCAAGATGCCTGTTCCACACACAGGCAAGATGCCTGTTCCACACACAGGCAAGATGCCTGTTCCACACACAGGCAAGATGCCTGTTCCACA
>NZ_JAUBPB010000017.1:0-38187 GCF_036700545.1 Microcoleus sp. SVA1B4 | reverse complement strand
CGCCTGAATTACTTCGATGCCAAATTTGCCAAAGACTCGCCCGCAACCCGGCAAATCCGCCAGTCGGGCATCACATCAGCACCGATACCCTTGTAAAATCCGATCGCCAATTCATTCCAATCCAAAACGCTCCATTCCAAACGCCCGCAGCCCCTTTCCACCGTCAACTGCGCTAAATAAACTATCAAAGACTTGCCAATCCCCCGCCCTCGAAACTCAGGCACCACAAACAAATCTTCCAAATAAATTCCCGGCTGAGTTAAAAAAGTAGAATAATTGTAAAAAAACAGCGCCCAGCCCACAACTTGACCTTCGCACTCGGCTAAAACCGCTTCAGCAAAAGGTCTATCGCCAAACAAATGACGCTCCAAATCAACGGCATTGCCAGTAACGGCATGAGATAATTTTTCGTACTCAGCTAAAGCTTTAATCAAATCAAACAGCACCGGCACGTCGGCGCGGGTAGCGGGGCGCAAAATTACCTCAGAAGACATAAATAAGTAAGTAGTACGCGACAATCAACAATTAAAAATACCACATCCAGAAATTTTTAATTGGTAATTTTTAATTAAGCTTTTCCACATTAAACCAGCATATTTACGGTGGCCTCGGAGTGCCACCCCACAATAATTTTAAGATTTTTCAAAATGCCAACTCAAGGTTTTTTAGTTTATTTCAACCAGCCCTTCAATCGTTCCGTCACTTGAGGGCGGCGCAGCTTTCGCATTGCCTTATTTTGAATTTGACGGACTCGTTCGCGGGACAAATTGAACAAACTGCTGACCTCTTCTAAAGTGTAAGGTTCGCCGGTCAGCAAACCGTAACGCATAGCAACAATCTCTTTTTCCCGCTCAGTCAAAATACTGTCCAACACCTCCAAAATATCTTGGCGCATCATCATCTCATTCATCTGAGCTTCGGGAGATTGCGTCGCGTTATCTTCGAGAACATCCAAAAGTTCCGAACTTTCTTCTGAGCCGATGCGGTGGTTGAGAGACAAAGATTGCCGACGTACTTGCTGGAGGTAGCGAAGCTGTTCGCAACTAACTTGCATTTCTCTAGCAAGTTCAGTTTCACTTGGATTTCGTTGAAGAGAACGCTTCAAATCTCGATAAACTTTTTTGAGTTTATTTAACTGTTCGACAATGTGAACAGGCAAGCGAATCGTCCGCCCTTGATTGGCAATTGTCCGGGTAATTCCTTGGCGAATCCACCAATAGGCATAGGTAGAAAACTTGTAACCCTTCTCTGGATCGAACTTTTCGGCTGCTCGATTTAAACCCAAAGCTCCTTCCTGAATTAAATCGAGAAAAGGCACGCCCCGATTAAGATAGCGTTTGGCAATCGAAACCACCAAGCGCAAATTCGAGCTGATCATTTTCCGTTTCGCCGACTGACACTGGTGGCGAAGCTGTTGCATTTGAGTTTCGCTTATCCCCAAAGCCGCTGCGATTTCAGCTTTTGTCGGCACTCTGTCCAATTCCTGCTGCAAACGCTGTTCTAGTTCATCCAGGGCTACCAATTCTTGAACGCGGCGCGCCAACTCTACTTCTTCGGCTGCTGTCAGTAGAGGATACCGAGCCATTTCCTTGAACAAAGCTCCCACTGGATCGTCGGCAGACCAGTTGTTGTATGCTGACGATCGAGTTACCGTCGGACGATCGATCTCGGTGTCTTCATCTTCTGCGATCGCGAATGAGGCTTCGGGTGCCACCGCAAAACTGCCTAGGTCAGATTCTGCCATATCGTGCTTGGTGTCGGTGGAAGGATTTGAAAAGTATCCCTTAACTTTAACCAATTTAACCCGAAATTTCCGAAATCCCAAATCCCAAATCCCAAATCCCAAATCAATTAGTTCGGGCTAGTAAAGGAGCAGCCTGCAACAACTGCTGAGTGTAAGGGTGCTGCGGATTAGTAAAAATATCCCTAGTCTTACCGATTTCAACAATTTTTCCAGCATTCATTACCGCAATACGATCGCAAAAAAATCTCGCCACCCACAAATCGTGCGTAATAAACAGATAAGTCAAATTAAATTCCTGCTTCAACTCCAACATCAGCTCTAAAACTTGAGTCTGCACGCTGGCATCCAGCATACTCACAGGTTCGTCGCAAATTATCAGTTGCGGCCGAGTAATCAAAGCACGGGCTATAGAAACTCGCTGCTGTTGTCCTCCTGACAATTCCCCCGGATAGCGGCGAAAGAAATCCTCCCCTGGACTTAAACCCACCCGCTCTAACATTTGGATTACTTGTTTTTTAGCTTCGCTGCCATTAGCTAATTTGTGAATAAACAAAGGATCAGCAATACTTTGCCCGACAGTCATCATCGGATTCAGGCAAGCGTGGGGATCTTGAAAAATCATTTGCATTTCGCGGCGGTGCTTCCTCACAGCATCGCGGTTCAGGGCAGTTATATCTATTCCTTGAAATTCCACTTTGCCGCCAGTCGCGGTAATTAGCTGCAAAATCGTGCGTGACAAGGTACTTTTGCCGCAGCCGGACTCCCCCACCAGCCCTAGGATTTCTCCCCGTTGTAGCTCTAAACTAACGCCGTCTACGGCTTTAATTACCTGCCGATTCCTGGAAAACAACTGATCTAATAAATTGCTTTCTAAACTGTAGTGTTGCTGCAAATTGGTTACGGTCAAAAGAGGCGAATTTGTTAAGTTTGCAGTAACGGCTTCAGTCCTGATTTCCTCGAATGCTAACCCTTTGTCAGAATCGGCTTGAATGTGCAAAGCTGCTTTGAGGAGCGATCGAGTATATTCGTGCTGCGGTTTTTCAAAAACGTTTAGCACCGGCCCTGTTTCTACAACTTTACCGCCGTACATCACCGCAATGCGATCGCAATACTCAGCCACCATCGCCAAATCGTGAGAAATCAACAAAATAGCCGTTCCCCGTTCCTCACAAAGTCTGGTTAATTCCTGCAAAATCTGAGCAGCTACAGTTACGTCCAAACTTGTAGTCGGTTCGTCCGCCACAATTAATTTGGGATCGAGCAAAAGAGCCAAAGCAATTGCTACTCTTTGCCGCATTCCGCCGCTAAATTCGTGGGGAAATTGCGACCAGCGAGACGCGGGAATTTTCACAGCTTCCAGAGTTTCGATTGCCCGTTTCTTAGCTTGCTTGCGATCCAAATTCGGTCGGTGAGCTTGCAAAGTCTCGATGCAATGTTCTCCTACAGTCATCAAAGGATCGAGACGAGTCATCGGATCTTGAAAAATCAATGCTACAGCTTCGCCCCGAAATTGTCTCAGCCGCGAAGCATTCATATCAAACACCGACTCTCCAGCAAAACTAACTCGCCCCTCAATCAGCGTTGAATCCGGCAGCAACCGCATCGCCGCCCTTCCCAAAGTTGACTTACCGCACCCAGACTCCCCAACTAATCCGAGCTTTTCCCCCGGTTTCAGCGTCAGGGAAACCCCGTCCACGGCCCAACCGGATTGGCCCCGCCGCTGGGGATAAGCTACTCGCAGATTGTCAACGGAAAATAGAGAAGAGTCATTAGTCATTAGTCATTAGTCCTTAGTCAATCGATTTTAGATTTTAGATTTTGGATTTTAGATTAAAGAATTAAAGCATTAACTTGCGCGAGATAAATTCGGGGGCTTGTATCCTGGATCCTTTCGGTCAGTAGTCAGCGGTCAGTTGTTATTTGTTATTTGTTATTTAATGGTCAATATCCTGGCTGTTAGTTGTTACTTCTTAGTGTTTCAGAGTTATTAGTTATGGGCAAGAGACGGCTCTGCTGTTTGTAAATACAAATAAAAATAGCTACAAACAAAGCTTTTATTAGTACATCATTCACCGAGCAACTGATAACTGACAACTGACAACTGACAACTGACAACTGACAACTGACAACTGACTAAATTTCCCTTCGCTTCAACTCAGCTCTCCGCAGTATGTAAGTAGCGGCACAATCTGCGTGAGGATGGTCTGCTAAAACTTCCGCGAGTTCCAACACATATCCGGCGATATCCGGCCCCAACTTCTCAGTCAGCACTTGACGTTCCCGAGAGGCGAGTTCTTGCACGCGGGCCTTAGCTTGCCAATTCGGAGAAAACATCTTGTCAATCTCGGTGTGGAATCCCAGACTTTCGAGAATGTCCCACTCGCCGTTATCGCACCAAATGCCCCCGCACAACATACAGCGCTCTATGTAAAAGGGCACTCTGCTGAAAGGAACTTTCGCCCGCGACAGATAGTGACCGTCTTCGGGACACAGCGCTGCTTTGCTGTCGTAGGGAGACGGCGTGAATTCTATGCCGAGAGTCGCTGTCGCATCAGGCTTCTCGGATTTGTTGTACCACTGGCTTTGCTCTTTTTGCCAAGCTTCGTATTCTCTGCCTGGAATCCAGATACCGTAACAGTTGGGACACCACTGCACCGACATACGGCCGGCTAAGGTACCGCCTTCTAAATTGGGATGTTTACATTTTGGACATTCCACCGCTTTATTTCTCCTTGCCTTATTAATTCCCTGTTAATTCAATTATTAATTCTGTATCTAGGCGGGCCCTGAAGAACCAGAATTTTTTTGCAGCAGCGCGCCACAGTAGCCAATTAGCGTGTTAAGCCGCGCGATCGCCCCAGTTTGCCTCGCCTTTGCTGTCGCTGGCTGGCGCGACGCTTGCAAAAAGGTGACATCTGTCCCCAATAACCGCAGTTGCTTGTGAATTTCCGTCAAATAGGACTGCTCTGGGGGTGTTTCTGAGGCGTCTAACTCATCGCTTTCGGCTCTCATAATTTGGTTTCCGAAAAATTGTTGCACTTTTGTGTATTCGATCGCCAGCGCGGCCCGATCCAGATTCTCCTGTGCAGCAGTTCTTTGTAGTTCTTCTAGCGCTTGCTGTAATTCTTGGTAGCACTGGCGGCGGTCTTCGGACAATATCATGATTTTGTAAACAAATTTGTATTTATAATCAAAGTAGATACTTACTTAAGTTTGCTCATAGGGAGGGAAGCTGTGCGTTTTTGGAGCTATTCCCTGTTTTGTGAGAACTTTTTTTGATTTGCTGCCCTGACTCTACCCTTCTGGCTGCTGCTTTTAGTTTAGCGTTGCCGGTAAATGCCGATCGCCCGCAACCTCAACGGCTACCGCCAAAATATGCTTATTTTACCCGATTTTCCCCGATCGACAGACTGCTGCGGCAGCAGTGGTGTCACTATCTTTTCCTACCTGCGAGGGGGGGCGACTCGGAATTAGATAGGTATAGTTTGAGAAAAATCGACTATTTTTTTGAATTGCAAATTGTGGCATTCAATTAGTTTAGTATAGCTAAACACATAATTTCGGCAATTCAACCGAAAACCGGCTTTTAACCATTTGTATTTCTAAGTTTTAAAGGTGTACCCCATGAACGCGAACACTCTGACTCCCTCTCCTTCGATCGATCCTGCTGTAGTTCCCGATTGGCTGCAAGAATGCCTGAATGCTCGATCGGAGCCTGATGGGGGCCCTAACCCGAATTGTTCGACGGACGACAGCTTAATTTGTCGGGCCTTTGAATTTGCCCGCGACTTGCACGAAGGACAATACCGCAAATCAGGAGAACCTTACATTTGCCATCCGGTAGCTGTCGCTGGAATACTCCGGTATATGGGCGGCAACAACGTCATGATTGCCGCCGGCTTCCTCCACGACATTGTTGAAGATACAGATATTACTCTCGAAGAAATAGAACAGCGGTTCGGCGCCGAAGTGCGACAGTTGGTTGAAGGTGTCACCAAGCTTTCTAAGTTTAATTTTTCCAGCAAAACAGAGCGCCTTGCGGAAAATTTCCGCCGAATGTTCCTAGCAATGGCTAAAGATATTCGCGTCATTGTCGTCAAACTGGCAGACAGGCTGCACAACATGAGAACTTTGGAGCATTTGTCCGAAGAAAAGCAGCGCAGTATTGCCCTAGAAACCCGAGATATTTTTGCTCCCCTAGCGAACCGTTTGGGTATTGGCCGCTTTAAGTGGGAATTGGAAGATTTAGCCTTTAAATACCTGGAACCTGAAGCTTACCGCGAAATTCAGGAATTGGTGGCGGTGAAGCGGGCCGATCGAGAAACTCAACTCGCAGAAGTCACAGATAGTTTGCGAGAAAGGCTTGACAATTTAGGCATTAAATGCTATGAAGTTAGCGGTCGTCCCAAACATTTGTACGGAATTTATGGGAAGATGCAGCGCCGCCAAAAAGGCTTTAACCAAGTGTACGATATTGCAGCGGTGCGGATCATAGTAGAAACCAATGATGACTGTTATCGGGCTTTGGCGATCGTCCACGATTCTTTCCGCCCGATTCCCGGCCGCTTTAAAGATTATATCGGTTTACCAAAAGCCAACCGCTACCAATCTTTGCACACCGGAGTAATCGGAACCAGCGGCCGCCCCATCGAAGTGCAAATCCGCACCGTAGCCATGCACCACATTGCAGAATACGGCATTGCCGCGCACTGGAAATACAAAGAAACCGGCGGTTCTAACACAAAAGTCACCGGCGATGACGAAAAATTTACTTGGCTGCGACAACTCCTTGAATGGCAAAGCGACCTCAAAGACGATCGCGAATATTTACAAAGCATTAAGGACAACTTATTCGACGAAGATATTTACGTTTTTACTCCTAACGGAGACGTAATTGCTCTCAATAGCGGATCAACTCCCGTAGATTTTGCTTACCGCATTCACACAGAAATTGGCAATCACTGCACCGGTGCCAGAGTCAACGGGCGAATGGTGACACTAGACAAGGTTTTAAAGAACGGCGATATTGTAGAAATCTTGACCCAAAAAAATGGTCATCCGAGTTCCGATTGGCTGAATTTTGTCAAGACAAACGGAGCAAAAAACCGAATTCGCCAGTGGTTGAAGCGATCGCACCGAGATGAAAATCTCGCTCGCGGCCGAGAATTGCTGGAAAAAGAATTAGGTAAAAACGGCTTAGAATCTTTGCTAAAATCTGAACCCATGCAATCGGTGGCTCAGCGCTGCAACTACCACAGCGTCGAAGATTTAATCGCCGGTTTAGGCTACGGCGAAGTCACCCTAAATCTCGTAGTAAATCGACTGCGAGATTTAGTAAAAGTGCAGCAAAAAATTGAAGCTGCTCCCGCAGCAACCCACGAATTGCCCCAGCTAATACCTGCATCGACGACACCGAAACCATTACCGAGTTCGTCTCCGAGCAAATCGCCCATCGCAGGTGTAGAGGGATTGCTCTACCATTTAGCCGGCTGTTGCTGTCCGATTCCTGGGGAATCAATTATTGGAGTTGTGACTCGCACTCGCGGAATTTCGATTCACCGACAACGATGTTCAAATGTTGAGAGCGTACCTGGGGATCGCTTGGTTCCTGTGAGTTGGAATTCCAGCAACCGCAATGAATCTCGACCCAACACTTATCCGGTTAACATTCAAATTGAAGCCCTCGATCGAGTGGGAGTTCTCAATGATGTTTTATCGCATTTGAAGGACAACCAAGTAAACGTCCGCAGCGCTCAAGTCAAAACATATCCCGGATTGCCGGCCTTAATTGATTTGTGCATGGATATCCAGGATAAACAACAGTTCGAGCGGACTTGTATGCAAATTAAAAAGATGAGCGATATTTTGAATTTGCGGAGGCTGAGTGAAGGGACTTAGAAATTTAATTTAGCGGCTGATGCGGGAAATTGGTAAGTAGTAATTGAAAATAAACTTTTCTATTTAAACTCTTAACAATTCCCAAACTAGCCGCAGTCTGCTGTTACCAAACAGTAAGAATAATTTACGACAAATAAGTTAAAGCATGGATGACAGTCAGTTAGAAAATCTCCTCAAAGACATTGAATCCGATCGAGTAGAGCGCAAGGCCTCAACATCCGATAGGGGTAAACTCCGTCAGGCTATATGCGCTTTTGCCAACGACTTGCCAAACCACCAACAGCCAGGGGTACTATTTATAGGTGTTAATGATGATGGAAGCTGTGCCAATTTGAGCATCACCGCTCAACTGTTACTAACCCTCTCGGATATGCGTTCAGATGGAAATATACTGCCTTTTCCCGCGATAACCGTGCAAAAGCGAACGCTTGCGGGATGCGAGTTAGCAGCAGTCATTGTAGAACCATCAGATGCACCCCCTGTCCGCTATGAGGGGCGAATCTGGGTACGGGTGGGCCCCCGCCGCGCTACTGCCACAGCCGAAGAAGAGCGCCGTCTCTCAGAAAAACGGCGTTCCAGAGATTTACCTTTTGATATTCAATCTTTGCCTTCCGGGACACTAGATGACTTAAATTTAACTTTATTTCAACAGGAATATCTACCTTCAGCATTGCCTAGTGACATATTAGAAGAAAATCAAAGAACCGTCGAACACCAATTAGCATCAGTAAGATTTATTACCAGTTTACCGTCAATTCAGCCAACAAATTTAGGTATATTGGTAGTAGGAAAAGACCCAAGGCAATTGATACCGGGTGCTTACATTCAATTTTTGCGAATTGAGGGAACTGAGCTAACCGACCCAATTAAAGACCAGAAAGAAATTGCCGGGCAACTTTCTATGATGCTGAGAGTGTTAGATGAAATACTGCAATCTCATATCTCAATAGCTTCTGATATTACCGCTCAGTCAGTGGAAATCCAGCAGCCAGATTACCCGTTAGTAGCACTGCAACAGCTTGCTAGAAATGCGCTCTTGCACCGCACCTATGAAGGGACGTATGCACCAGTAAGAATTACCTGGTTTAGCGATCGCATTGAAATTCAAAACCCCGGGGGGCCCTTTGGACAAGTTAACAGACAAAATTTTGGTAGGCCTGGAATCACTGACTACCGCAATCCAAACTTAGCAGAAGCCTTAAAAAATCTTGGTTATGTACAAAGGTTTGGAATGGGTATCGCCATAGCTCGCAATTCACTGCAAAAAAATGGCAGTCCACCACCGGAGTTTGTTGTCGAAGATGCTCATGTTTTAGTAATTATTAGGAGGCATCCGTGACAGTACCCATTATTGCTTTTTTCAATAATAAAAGTGGCGTCGGTAAAACTTCGCTAGTCTATCATTTAGCCTGGATGTATCGCAATTTAGGGCTGCGGGTGCTAGCAGCAGATTTAGACCCCCAAGCTAATTTGACTGCTGCTTTTCTAGATGAAGAACGTTTAGAAGAATTGTGGGAAGGCAATAACCGACCTAACACAGTTTTTCGCTGCGTACAGCCTTTAGTTAGAGGAATTGGTGATATTGCTACTCCAGAAGTAGAGCACATTGAAGAAAGATTGGGACTCTTGGTAGGAGATTTATTGCTCTCTGGATTTGAAGATGACCTCTCAGCAGAATGGCCCGGCTGCACCGATCGCAAGGAGCGTTCTTTTCGGGTCATTTCTGCTTTTTGGCGACTCTTGCAAGAAGCAGCAACAGTTCATCAAGCTGATGTAGTTTTGACAGACATCGGCCCGAATTTAGGAGCGATTAACCGGGCCGCTTTGATTGCAGCTAACTATGTAGTAGTTCCTCTATCACCGGATTTATTCTCACTGCAAGGATTGAAAAATCTCGGCCCAACTCTCAGACGCTGGCGGCAAGAATGGCTAGAAAGATTAGAGAAAAATCCTGCCCCTGATTTAAAGCTTCCTCAAGGTCAAATGCAACCTGTTGGTTATATTGTCCTGCAACACTCGGTACGGCTAGACCGCCCAGTGAAAGCTTATCAGCGATGGATTGCACGGATTCCTAATATTTATCGGGAAGCTGTGCTCAATGAATCGGAAAATAGCACACTTTCCATCGCCGAAGATCCTCACTGTTTAGCTTTGCTAAAACACTATCAGAGTCTGATGCCGCTTGCCCAGGAAGCCCATAAACCTATGTTCCACCTCAAACCTGCGGATGGGGCAATTGGTTCTCACATCCAGGCCGTGCAAAGTGTTTACGGAGACTTTAAAAAGCTAGCTCATAAAATTGCTGAAACCGTAGAAATCCCAATACTTACCAATTTCTAATCCCAACTTTTAAGTAAGCTGCTACGCCTATAAAGTGAACTTTTAGGAGAGAAACTAACCATTACTTTGCGCTAGGTGCGGGCTTTGCAGCGCCCAACTTTTTCTGCAAAAACTCCTGGGCTACTTGTCCAGCTTCCTGCTGTTCCCCGTCAACTTGATAGTTGAGTTTCCGCATATCTTCCTCAGAGATTTTGCCGCCCAATTCTGCGAGCACTGGACGCAATTCCGGGTATTTTTCCAAAATTTGCGATCGCACAACCGGAACTGCTTCGTAGGGCGGGAAATAGCCCTTGTCATCTTTGAGAACTACTAAACCTAAACTTTGAATCAAACCGTCCGTCGTATTACCAGCAATCACATCTACTTCTTTTTGTTGCAGCGCTTGATAAAGCAATCCTAACAGCAATTCCTTCGGTTGTTCTCGAAACTTAATCCCGTAAGTTTTCGCCAATCCGGGAAACCCATCTTCTCTCTCGTTAAATTCTGGGCCGAAACCAGCCCGGAGGTTAGGTGAAGCTTTCCCAAGTTGCGAGAGAGTTTGTAAATTGAGTTTTTTGGCATCGTCTCCCCGCACAATAATCGCAAAACTGTTATTAAATCCCAGCGCTTGGGTCCATTCTGCTTTAAACTGTTTGGGATATTCTTGTTTGAGGTAATCGAGGACTTTTTTGGGGTCAGAAATCGGTTTTTGTTTGAGCAGGTTGGCGTAAGCAGTCCCCGTGTATTCGACGTACAAGTCGATTTTACCTGCTGTTAGGGATTGATGGCAAAGCGAACCTCCCAGATTCAGTTCTCGTTCTACTTTGATATCTGTTTTAGCTTCGATATGGCGTGCTAAAATTTCGGCGAGGATGACTTGTTCGGTAAAGTCTTTCGAGCAGATGACAACTTGCTTTTCGGGCTTAGAGGTACATCCTGCTACTGCAAGCAAGCAAAGCAGCCAGCAGGAATAGAAAAAAAAATCGTTCTTAGATATTTTCATGACTTAACTCAAATTAAGCATCTACAATTAATACCTTATAAGTTATAGCATAAAGCCCCGATCGCAGACTTTTTCAAGAGGTCTGCGCTTTAACACCGATCGCACTTTACCCAAGTTCCGTTTTCCTGTTGTAACATTTATTTATAGACATGGAGGACAAAAAATGGTAATCAGCGTCAGCGATATTATCCAGCAGCAGCGGCAATTTTTTGCGACTGGGAAAACGAAAGATGTGGATTTTCGGCTTGAACAACTCAAAAAACTTAAAAGTGCGATCGAACTTAATCAATCACGAATAGTCGATGCTGTCAAGGCAGACCTCGGTCGGCCGGAATTCGAGGCTTATCTTGAAATCGCATCGATCGCCGAAGTTAATTATGCCATCAAAAACCTCAAATCGTGGGTAAAGCCGAGAAAAGTGGCTGCTTCGATAGATCAATTCCCAGCATCGGCCCGCATTTACCCTGAACCTTTGGGCGTAGTATTAATCATCGGGCCTTGGAATTACCCATTTCAGCTAATGATATCACCTTTGGTCGGGGCGATCGCCGCCGGCAACTGTGCACTTCTCAAACCTTCGGAAATCGCCTCACACACCTCCGAAGTTATCGCCGACCTGATATCCAAAACCTTCGATCCCGCCTACGTAGCCGCCGTCGAAGGAGGTGTGGAAATCAGCCAACAATTGCTAGCCGAAAAATTCGACCACATCTTCTTTACAGGCGGCACTAAAATCGGTAAAATAGTCATGGAAGCTGCCGCTAAACACCTGACGCCTGTCACATTAGAATTAGGTGGGAAAAGTCCTTGCATTGTAGACTCAGACATTCAGGTTGAATACACAGCAAAACGCATTGCGTGGGGCAAATTTCTCAATGCTGGACAAACTTGCATCGCTCCCGATTACCTATTAGTTGATAAAAAAGTTAAACCTGCTTTGATGACAGCAATTAAAACAGCAATTCACGAATTTTACGGCGACAATCCGCAAACAAGTCCCGACTATTCGCGGATTATCAACCAGCGACAATTAGACCGTTTGAGTGCGTTTATCAAAGATGGAGAAATTGTCGTCGGTGGGGAAGTTAAGCCGGAAGATAGATATATTGCACCGACGGTTTTAGATCGTGTTTCCTGGGATTCGCCGGTGATGCAGGATGAGATTTTTGGGCCGATTTTGCCAGTTTTGGAGTATGATGATTTCGGAGAGGCGATCGCCCAAATCAACGCCCGTCCCAAACCTTTAGCTTTGTATTTGTTCTCGAAGGATAAAGAGAAACAAGAGCGAGTTTTGCGGGAAACTTCTTCGGGGGGAGTTTGTCTCAACGACACGGTTATGCAAGTGGGAGTAAAAGATTTACCTTTTGGCGGAGTTGGTGAAAGCGGCATCGGTAGCTATCACGCCAAAGCAAGTTTTGACACTTTTTCGCATCAAAAAAGCGTGCTGCAAAAGTCATTTTTATTTGACTTAAAATGGCGGTACGCTCCCTATAAAGGTAAGTTGGATTTGATTAAGAAAATTATCGGTTGAGCGCACTTGGAGGGGCGGGTTCGTCAACGTTTACAATATCACCGAGATAGCCAAATGAACCCGCCCATTCCTGATATTATCGGTCAACCGATTCCACGGTGAACGATTATTTCCATAAATTTTAAAGGATTGCTCATCTGTTTTATGAACGATTTCGATCGCAATGTCTGCCTTGCACCATTCTCAAGAACAGGCTTTCCGGCCTGTTCCACAAAGAGTGAATTTCTTGTGGGTTGGGCATCCTACCCGCCCATAAAAAGCTTATTAAAAATGGTGCAAGATGTCAATCCTAAAGGACAGTTGCCCTTCAAAATAATTCAGATTAGAAATGTCTATAATATCTTTTAGCATCTTCTCGCTAAACAGCAATTTATGGAACCTTTAGCAACAGAACGCTGTGCAGCCTGCAGCCCAAACTCTGCCCGCGTCACAGCTTACGAAATTGTCCAGCTAAAACCTCAAATTCCCGACTGGAATTTGATCGAAAAAAATGGCATTCCCCAAATAGAACGCACTTACGAATTCCCGGATTTCAAAAGTGCGATCGCCTTTACAAACAGCGTCGGCGAAGCAGCAGAAACCCAAGGACATCACCCCGCACTGTTAACCGAGTGGGGGAAAGTTACCGTTACTTGGTGGACTCACGAGATTCCTGGACTGCACCGCAATGATTTTATTATGGCTGCGAAAACAGATGCGATCGCCAATCAATTCCCAAAATAAAATCAGACTTATAGACCGATCGCAGTTTAAGAAAGCACCGCCCTGGGCACTGGGGAATGCGGTTGATTGGCATTATTCAACAACTCCAGATTCAGTCGGTAGCCGACATTCCGTACAGTTTGAATCAGGCTCGGCTGTCGCGGGTCGATTTCGATTTTTTTACGCAGAGAGAGTACGTGAGTGTCGATCGTCCGGGGGTTATCAATCGCATCAGGCCAGGCCCGACGCAGCAAATCCGAGCGCGACAGCGGCACTCCTCCAGCTTGAGCTAGCACGTACAGCAGGCTAAATTCCTGGGGAGTCAGCTCAATATGTTCCTCGTACAACCTGACTCGGCGCTGCACCAAATCAATTTTCAGCAGCCCGCACTCCAGCGTCGCCGGCGGTAGCATCGTGCGGTTACGGCGCATCAAAGCTTCCACCCTGGCCATAAACTCTTGCATCCCAAAGGGTTTAGTCAGGTAATCGTCTGCCCCCGCCTTCAAACCTTCAACAATATCCGATTCCGAATTCCGCGCCGACAGCATCAAAATCAGCGACTGCTGCTGCTGTTGTAGCCAGTTGCAAAATTCCAAACCGTCCCCATCCGGCAATTGGGCATCCAGAATGACTAGGGTTGGCTGGCGGCTGAAAAATATTTCCCTAGCGTGACTGATATCCGCTGACTGGTGCACCCAGTGACCGACTTGCTGTAGATGCCAGCCCAAGAGCGATCGCAGGTGCGGATTCCCTTCAACAATTGAAATACTTGCAGATTCCACAGAGGCGAGCTTCCCATATCACTAATTGCTACAAGGTTAACAGAGCTTTTGTCAAGCTTTTGTAACCATCGCTACTCAAGCATGAGCTGCGTTTAAAGCAGCGGACATACCTAGGGTACGAATTTTAAAGATTGGGTTAATTTGGCAGAGTCAGCCTGCAGAAAGGTGAAATCATTCTGGCGGTAAGCTTACAATGAAAATAAGACAGTGTAAAGCCGATCGATCCCATGCCCCAACCCCCTGCTAAAAGCGATCCCCCCGACCCAGCCCCTACTCCCCGGAGGTTGACAAATCGCGCCAGTGAAACTAGAATTCCTCCAACCGTTCGCTCGGTAGCCGGAACACTCAGCCACTTTGACCGTCAAATTCAGCCACATCCCGACTCAATTAAACGCACAGCGAATTATCTAGGTGCGCGCAAAAAGTCGAGCAACTGCATTGCAACGAGTGAAATTTTTTATGGAGGGTAGCCTGTTGAGCAGGGTAAAAACTTTTATTTAGAAATAGCTTCAAGCTGAGCCACTCAGCATCAATCGAGGCCGTTCCTAAATCCCGCCGTCATTATACAAACCACAAAGGATTTCAAACTCACACCATGCTACAAGACACCCAAACAATCCGGCACTACCAAAAACTCACCGACGCCCTCGTCGAAATGTGGAATAGAGGTTATCGCTTTGATGACCTACGGCTTTACTTAGACGGCTATTTAGCAGCCCTGCGGCACTCCAACAGTTTGGAGCCCTATCTGATTCACAGACTAGAGGAAGAAGCAGCGCGTTACATTCACGACCCCTCCAATTTTGCAATGCCACAGACACAGACACAGGCTGAATCAGACTACTATTAAATAGCAACTTCGGTTTGATAAACCCTTGATGATTTGGGAATTGGGAATTGGGAATTGGGAATTGGGAATTGGGAATTGGCAATTTTAACGGGTTCCCTGGCTATGCCTCGGAACCGATGTCCACAGGCTCGGCCTCGCTTTGGGAGCCTAAAAATTCGATGCCTAGCCGACTGCATTGCGTTCCTAGGCTTTGCCTGGTAACGAATAATTAAGTAAATCAACCTAATTCAACGTAAAACGCGATTGCTGTTATTTCCCCGACTTCTTTAAGAAGTCGGGGATATGTTTTTTCTGTCTAATTTAAGAAGCCAAAGCCACTTCTACAACTTCTTGCAATTCGCCCTTTTGATACATCTCGATCATAATATCCGAGCCACCAACAAATTCGCCGTTGATATAAACTTGAGGAATTGTCGGCCAGTTGGAATACTCTTTAACGCCTTGACGAATTTCCTGGTCTGCCAAAACATCAACAGTTTCGTAAGGCACTCCCAAAGTATTGAGAATTTGCACCACAGTATTAGAAAAACCACACTGGGGCATTAACTTATTGCCCTTCATAAACACCATGATTTTGTTTTGCTTAACCAACTCGTCAATTCTTTGATGTGCTGTTGTACTCATGGTAGGTCCTAATATTGTTTGAAAATTTTTAAACGTTGACTGACGCAGAAACCGGGTTTTTTAGGAAAATCTTTCGTTACAGCCATAGATTCCGGTTAAAAAACCCGGTTTCTTTGGTTTTTGTGGGTAAGTGCAGCAGTTGTATTTCAAGCAACTCTTGACACAAGCACAAACTTGTGATACCCAATTGCCGCTCAACAATTAAGCAGCTTGACTTTTCGCTTCCCATTCTGCAGGAGTTAAGGTTTCCAAGCCCAAAGCGTGGATGGCTTCACTAGCCATTGCCTGTTTGAGAGCGCCGTATACCAGTTGGTGCTGCTGTACTCGGCTTTTTCCTTCAAAGGCTGCAGAGACGACTCTCGCCTGGTAGTGGTCACCGCCACCGGTCAAATCGTCAACTTGTATTTTAGCGTCGGGCAACCCTGCCTTAATCATTTCTGCTACTTGAGACGGTGTAACCATTGGTTTCTCTGATAAACGGCTGTAATTTAGATTTTAGTGGAACTATTTGTTAGACGATCGCGGTTGAGTGCTGGCAGGCCGGGGAAAGGGCGAATCCACAAAACCCAATTCCAGTAACTGCTGGTAAGCTTTCTTGCCCAAGTCGCGAGTTGGCTGCTGCGATCGAATAATCTGAATCAGCAGGGGCACAGCCAGTTCGGGCTTATTTTGTGCCCGGTGTACCAACGCGAGTCGGTAGGTAGCTTCGTCGCGCATTTGGGCCGTTTCTACAGCTTTGGTGCGGTGGCTTTCGGCCAAGCGGATGTCAATTCCGGCAAAACTGCTACCCAGTTGTTGGTAGAAGTTGGACAGTTGATTGAAAATTTGGCGGGATTCTTGGAGTTTTTGAGTAGCCAGTGCGTAATTCTGAGAGGAAATAGCACTGCTGGCTTCTGTCATCAAACGCTGGCCTCCTGGTACGCTCAGCAAGCTGCTGTCTTGCGTCAGAGGGCGAAGATTGTTGGGGTCTGTGGGGTCGTCGGCGGGCTCGACTTGCGGTTGGTTCTCTGGCCCAGAAGGTTGTTGTGCTTGGACTTGGAGCGGTTGCAACAGGGTAAAAGCTGCGATCGCCCCGATCGTAATCCGGGCAGTGGAGCGAAGCCAGCAAACAGTTCCAGAGTATACCATGAAATTACTTTGCGCCTATGCGCTTTAAAAAAATATTTAGCTTGAGCCGATCTTACCATTGGCGATCGCAACCGGCTAAGTGTAAACCAAATTTGTTGAAATGTCAAAGGGTGCGCGATCGGGCAAAAGGCTCTTGAGGAAAAATTCAAGTAGAGACTTGACAGAATGTTCTCAGTATGAGAAGATAGAGGTGTCGTGTAAAAAACGGTACTGGAATGAGGCTAATTTCCAAGAAAAATCTGGAGAGTGCGATCGAATCCTACTCCGACGATGCCAAGGCTGCGATCGCAGTCTGGCGCAAGGCCATCAAAGACAACGATTGGGAATCACTAGAAGAGATTCGACAGGGATATTCCAAATCGGTCGATCAAGTCTGTGGATATACCATATTTAATATTAAAGGCAATCAGTATAGATTAATCGTAAAAATAAACTATACCGCCAAAATTATTTATTTTAAAAAATTTTTAACCCATAGCGAATATGACAATATCAAGTGGAATGATGAAGATGAAGTCAAACATAAAATAGGTTAAATTCACTAAAATCATCAGGAAAACCTTACAGATTCCCTGATGTATTCAATCACTCCAAAACATTTACTCCCCACGTCAAAATCATGATACCGAGAAACAAACACCCACCTTCTACTTGAGAACCATGTCTAAGTAAGCAAGCAAAGGAATGAGAAATGAACATCACAATTGAAAAAACAGCTTACGGTCAACTGCTGGCTAAATCTCAGCCTAAGCCAATCCTGAACGAAGAAGATAATGATCTTGCCCTCGCAGAAGTTGATTTTCTGATGTCTAAGGAAGAATTAACAGTAGAAGAAGAAACTTTACTGAGTCTCTGGGGGCTGTTGATCGAAGAATACGAATCAAAATATTACCCAGATCCAGAAGTGACTCCCCGGGATGTTCTATTGCATTTCATGGAAGTTCGCGAACTCAAACAAGCCGATTTAGTGGGCGTGATTGGTTCCAAAGGAGTAGTCTCTGAGGTGGTTAATGGGAAACGGGCGATTAGCAAGGCGCAAGCTAAGGCGCTGGGAGAATTTTTTAATGTTAATCCTAGCGTGTTTATTTGAGCGTGTTTATCTGCTGAAAAACTTGCTGATCTCGAAAAAGACTCGGCGGTTGAAACCGCTAGCAACGCGATCGCACAAACTAAGTCCGACGCGGACTGATGGAAAAACTACCGCTGTTAGTTACAGTTTCAAACCCCTCATGGCAAAAACATCCCTGACGGCTTATAAATATGTGTGATAAATCTACATCCAAATTAAACAGGAACATTTCTGATGGTAGAACCAAGCAAACCCACCTCCGAGACTCTCCAAAATTATCAAGGAATTGGAGTCCCAGATGAAAGTCTGGCAGTGATTTTGCAGCGTGGCGGCGACGAATTGCTGCTGTCAAAAGCGGACGATCGCTTTACAGTCCGCCCCTCATCAACAGCATCAGCCTCAAACGATTGGGCTGCAACAACTGGGGCAAAACTCAATCGCCGCGTCGGCCAAAGCAATCTCGAAGAATATCTCGTTGCGCCCTCTAGCCTAGAAGCCGCAATGCAAGCAGCCCGCGCCAGCGATGCCGTAGCTTTTGCCAGCCACGTCTATTGCCCCGCGAACAATCCGAGTACATTCTTTTATTTAACCGACCAAATTACGATTCAATTTGGCGAACAAGTAGACGAACAATCGCGACAGGCGATCGCCAATGCAGCAGCTTTAAAAATAGTCCGGCCAGTAGAAGGAATTCCCAACACCTTCGTCTGCGAAGTCACCAAACAAGCAACAGAAAACCCGATCAAAATTGCCAACCGCCTGACAAGATATCCAGAAGTTCTCGTAGCGGAACCCAACATTGTAGTAGAGACGCAGCAGCATTATACGCCCCGCGATCCGCTTTATCCCAAACAGTGGTATCTCAATAACAAAGGCGGCAACGAACTTGTCGGCGGTGCTCAAATTTATGCAGAACCAGCTTGGAACATGACTCGCGGAGTTCGATCGATCGTAATTGCGATCACCGACGATGCAGTTGACATCACCCACCCAGATTTTCAAGGCCAAGGCAAAATCGTTTCACCCATCGATTTCAAAGACGGCGACACCTCCCCGATGCCAGTCGCAGACTCAGACAACCACGGCACAAGTTGTGCGGGCGTCGCCGTTGCTGAAGAAAACGGCAAAGGCATTGTCGGCGTCGCCCCCGGATGCGCCCTGATGCCCATCCGTACCAGTGGTTTTCTCGATGACGATTCTGTCGAAAAAATGTTTAATTGGGCGATCGAAAAAGGTGGCGCCGTCATTTCTTGCAGTTGGGGGCCTTCAGCCGTTTACTATCCCCTTTCCCTGCGGCAGAGTGCCGTTATCACCAAAGCAGCAACCCAAGGGCGGGGCGGCAGAGGCTGCGTTATTCTGTTCGCTGCAGGGAATGCCAACCGCCCAGTCAACGGCACAATTAACGAGAAAGGCTGGCCCAACAACGTCGTGGAGGGTCAAACTAGATGGCTAAACGGATTTGCCGTTCACCCCGACGTAATTGCCGTCAGCGCTTCCACTTCCCTCAACAAAAAAGCAGCGTACAGCAATTGGGGTTCCAGCATCTCGGTTTGCGCCCCCAGCAACAACGCGCCGCCGGGAACTTGGTTGCCAGAAACCGGATATATCGGCACGCCGCCGGAGGTGACGCAGTATTTGCCCGGTTTGGGGGTGTTTACTGCCGATCGAGTGGGCGATCGGGGCTACGACTGGGGGGACTATACGGATACTTTTGGCGGTACTTCCAGCGCCACTCCAGTAGTCGCTGGGGTTGCAGGGTTGATACTTTCGGCTAACCCCCGTTTGACGGCGCGGGAAGTGCGGGGAATTCTCGAACAAACTGCTGAAAAAATTGTCGATCCCGATCCCGATCCGCAGTTGGGCAATCGCATGGGGAATTACGATCCTAACAGCGGCCGCAGCAATTGGTTTGGTTACGGGAAAGTGAATGCTTTTAAAGCTGTGCAAGCTGCGGTGAGAAAGGGTGGCGGCAATCCGAATATCGGCGGTGCGGTGTTCAGCGATATTTCGGGACATTGGGCACAGAAGTTTATTGAAGCTTTGGCTGCAGCGAATATAATTAGCGGTTTTCCTGACGGTTCTTTTAGGCCTGATGACAGTTTAAACCGTGCTCAATATGCGGCGCTGTTGGTGAGTGCGTTTAGTCCGATTCCGAGGGTGCCGGCTACAAATTTTATTGATGTTTCTGCTACTTTTTGGGCGAGAAGTGCGATCGAACGAGCAAATCGGGGGGGGTTTTTGGCGGGGTTTCCGGGGTTGAAGTTCGGCCCGAATCAGAATTTAACTAAGGCTGATGCGATCGTGTCTTTGGTTAACGGTTTGGAACTTAAGGGCGGCAATCCTGATTCTTTGAAAGTTTACACCGATCGCTCTCAAATTCCTAATTATGCTTTGAGTGCGATCGCCACAGCAACTGCTTTGAAGATTGTGGTTAATTATCCTTCCCGCGATTGGCTTTCGCCGCAGCGCGATATTACCCGCGCTGAGATTTCGGCTTTGATTTACCAGACTTTGGTGGCGATTAATCGGGCAAAGGCGATCGATTCTCCTTATATTGTTTAGCTAGAGTCGAAAAAAGTTCGGCTGAGCTATTGCACCATTCTGGATTAACCTGTAGGGGGGGGTTCACCAATAATATCTAACAAGTACCAACAATTTGAATAAACCCGCCCCCACCCAACTCGACCCTAAAAAAGAAAGGATTACCTATTGACTTTCGGGGATTTTTTGTGGTATATATTACATAATGGGAGTGGTGGCAAAATTTTTATTTTTGCCACCACTCCCATTATTAAATAATACATAATTGACTGATCAAAGTCAAGCATTTAACCCCAAAAAAAAGGGCGATTTTTTTTATTACAATCAATTTTTTTTTGTACAATGCCTAATATAAATAAATAAAGGGTAAGATTAAATGAACCGCGAGGCACGCGAACGCGAAGGAGGAGAAAGAAGAAGATGCAGTTCTTCCTTCGCGCTGTTGAAATAATTAACTTACCCTCGCAAATCCCCCAAAGCTTTCAAGGCAAATTGTGGCAAAGCCAACATCCTCCGCCACCGCCAAGGTTCTTGATAAAGCCGATACAGCCATTCTAAATGATTGTCGCAAAACCAAGCAGGGGCGCGAGTTTTTTTGCCCGCCCAAATATCAAAACTGCCACCAACTCCCACCCAAATTGACTGAGGGCAAAGGTGTCGGTGTTCGGCAATCCAAAATTCTTGGCGCGGCACTCCCAATCCTACAAAAATCAGTTTGGGCTGCATTTGTTTGAGGCTTTCACGGAAGTCTTTCTCTTCATCAGCCGAAAGATAACCGTGTTGAGAAGCAATCGACAATCCGTTAACTTTTTGCTGCCAAGTTTTGGCCGCCGCAGCCGCCACTCCAGGGGAACCTCCAAAGAAAAATAGTGGTTCCGAATCAGGCAATTTTCCGGCTTGTTGCAGCAGCGATTCTGCTAATTCAATCCCTGGATAGCGCTGTGCCGGTTTGCCACGCAGCCGCAAGTACAGCACCACTCCCGAACCGTCGGGAATCACGAGTTCAGCAGAGCGAATTACATCTGCTAAGGCCTGATTTTGCTCGGCTTGCATGGCCATTTCAGCATTCAAAGTCACCACATGACTTCCTAACCCTTGATGCAGACGCTCCATCAGCCAACCTGCATAATCATCTAATATGTGAACTGGTAGTCCCAGCACTGAAAATTGCGGGCGCGATCGATCCATATTTTTTTCTTTGAGATTCCTACACACCTAGTTATTTAAATTATCTTAGATTGGCGATCGACGCTAGAGCAGTCTTGGACGCAAAAAAGCCGGTTTGTGCCACCAACAGTCTGTTAAGTCATCGTTCTGTGGCCCAGAAACCGGGTTTTTGTAAGCGACGAGTCGCGCAAGTTCATTAGAGTTTGCCCGCCAAGTGCGATCGAGCATTAGCGTTCGATTTTTTTGACAGAGCCGTCGGCGTACCATTCCATCGGTACTAGCTCAATTTTACCATTAATTTTCACTGTAGAGTAGACAACTTTCACGAAAGGAACGCTGTTGTTATTGTGGTTTTGGGTAGACATGGCAATTACCTTTTTGTGTTTGGATAACTTGAGAAATGATCTAATATCTGATATATTTAAAAGTCTATTCACCCCAAATCTACTCGCATCAGGAAAAAGCAGGAAAACGAAATGGCGATCGCAAAAACCCAGCGGCAAACCAGATTAGATTATTACTACCAGCAAATCAAAAACATCATCCTCAAGCGCCAAAATCCAATTACTGGTTTGCTGCCGGCGAGTACCGCCGTTAACGCCCACGGCGACTACACCGATGCCTGGGTGCGCGACAACGTGTACAGCATTCTCGCAGTTTGGGGTTTGGGTTTAGCTTACCGCAAAATAGATGGCGATCAGGGCCGAACATTTGAACTCGAACACAGCACAGTCAAACTGATGCGCGGCTTGCTGTTTGCGATGATGCAGCAATCGAGCAAAGTAGAACATTTTAAAAATACTCAGTCGCCGCTAGATGCCCTGCACGCTAAATACAATACTCAAACTGGAAGTATTGTTGTCGGGGATGACCAGTGGGGACATTTACAGTTAGACGCTACATCTATATTCTTATTAATTCTTGCTCAAATGACGGCTTCCGGGCTGCACGTAATTTTTACAATTGATGAAGTCAATTTCGTGCAAAATTTAGTTTACTACATCGGTAGAGCCTACCGCACGCCGGATTACGGAATTTGGGAAAGAGGTCATAAAATTAATCGCGGCAATGCAGAATTGAACGCCAGTTCAGTTGGCATGGCAAAAGCAGCGCTGGAAGCAATAAATGGGTTGGATTTGTTCGGGATTAAAGGTTCTCAAGCATCGGTGATTCACGTTTTGCCAGACGAAATTGCCCGAAGTCGCATAACTTTGGAATCGCTTTTGCCTCGCGAATCTAGCTCAAAAGAAGTAGATGCCGCTTTATTGAGCGTGATTAGTTTTCCGGCTTTTGCTGTTGAAGACCGAGAATTAATAGAACGGACTCGAAATAAGATTATTGACAAGTTGCAAGGAAAATATGGCTGCAAGCGGTTTCTGCGGGACGGACACCAAACAGTTTTGGAAGATGCCGATCGCCTGCACTACGAACCCACAGAATTAAGGCAGTTCGAGCACATTGAATGCGAGTGGCCGCTATTTTTCACTTATTTATTCTTGGACGGCCTATTTCAGGGAAATCAAGCCCAAGTGCAGGAGTACCAGCAGCGTTTGGAATCTCTAGCAGTCGATCGCTCTGGTGTGCCGCTACTACCCGAATTGTACTACGTCCCCGCCGAAAATATTGAAGCAGAAAAGCTAAATCCCAGCAGCCAGCAGCGCTTGCCCAATGAAAATATTCCCCTCGTTTGGGCGCAAAGTTTGTACTTTCTCGGTCAATTGCTAAATGAAGGATTAATCGCAGTGGGCGATATCGACCCGCTGGGAAGGCACCTGTCAGTGGGCCCGCACAGAGAACCTTTAGTGCAAATTGCGCTGTTAGCTGAAGACGAAGATTTGCAAGCAGAATTAGCCGCTAACGGCATTGCGGCACAAACCCCAAAACAGGTAGAACCAATTCAAGTCCGCCAGACTAAAGAATTATCAGCTATTTACACGCAAATTGGACGCAACGACCAATTAGGCTTAACCGGCCGCCCCGTGCGCCGTTTGCGGAGTTTAACAACTTCTAGGGTGTTTAAAATTCGCGAAGAGGCGATCGTATTCCTCCCATCATTTTTGAACAGACAAGAGTTTTACTTAACTTTAGATTACCATTTTTTAGTAGCTCAAATCAAAAGCGAAATAGCTCACATTCACCACCACTGGTATCAGTTGGGACGCCCTACGGTAACGCTGATGCTGACTCACACGATGCTGGAAACCGGGCGGGAAGCGTTGTTAGAATTAATGAAGGAATTCCGGGATGGACACTGTAACAACACGCCAGTTAAACTCGGAAATCTTAAGCAGTTAATGCTGACCGCTGGCACGGAGAGAATTGATTTCATGCACGATTTTGAATTCACAGAATCTCCAGTTACAGGTGCAGTCGAAACTCCCAGATATCTCGGTTACAATCCTGAAAAAACTTGGCCTCTGGGTCATACGCAAGAATTTAAATTAGAGTGCGAAACTAATACTCAATTTTTGCTGACTAGCCTGCGCGAATCAGAAAATTTGTACGAACAAATTGAGCTGCTGCACACCTTGGTTCGCCTCAAAGGGTTAAACTTTGATACAGGATTTGGAGGGGCGGAAGAAACAGTTAAAGTTGTGGATTTGCTCAACGAAGTTTATACAAAAGCTGGAGAAAGTTCGCAATCAAAAATCCAATGGGCAGTCATCCGCCATGCCGCAGGTTTGCTGGACAAGGTTGATATCAGCTTGTCCGATGCGGTGACAGACATTTTGGTGCGGCAAAAACAGATTGCTGTGGGGAAAGCCTACAGCGAAGATTCGATAATTTCGCGACCCGGATCTTACACGGAAGTGATGGACAAAATTCGCCAATTCTGCGGAGAAGACATTCGCGATCGAGTTCTCACCCAAGAAATTCTAATTTATCTCAGCGTCCTAATTAAAGCAGAACCGCAGTTATTTAAAGGCCTGCTGACACTGAGAGTTAGCTACTTTATTTTGCTGCTGACTAGCGAGTTTGCTCGCGAATTGGGAGTTACCCAAAATGAAGCTTACGAGCATTTAATGCAGCTAAGTCCCTTTGAAATCAAAAATCGCCTGCGCCAAGTGTTGACGGAATACGAGGAAATGAATCAAATCCTCAAACAGCAAGAATCCCTGCGCGTCAAACAGCCGGAAAAAGATATTGAATGGGTAGTAGCGCCAGTTTCTGAAGAAGCAACAATGCCTGGGGGAGGATGGCGCCGGAAGCGGCAAATGGAAGGTACTGTCAATCGCGTACCGAAGGATTTTTATCCGAGTGTTTGGGGACTGCTGCGGCACTGTAAAGGCTTGATTATTGGCGACAAATTAGAGCGCCGCAATCGGTTAGATAGCCATATCATTTTATCGGAAATGACCCCTGGCGAAAAGAATTTTGCGCTACAAATCGAGCATTTGCTGAATAAGATTGTCGCGCCGGAATACCGACAAGTCAATATTGAGGCGCTGATGGAGTTGGCGGCGATCGCCCAGCGCAACCCTGAATTGCAAGTAGAAGAATACATCGTTTTAGATGTATTAGTCGGTCACGCAGTGCGGCTGAATTGGCAAGGTAAACACCCGGAAAGAGCGGATAAATACGACGAAGATAAAGCGGCGGCTTGGCAAGCTTTTTACAATACTTCGCCTTACGTTTGTGCGAGTCATGTACTGGATGCTTTCCGATTCTTGACCCATTTTGGTTAGATCATTCGGCGGTTGAAACCGCAACTACACAAACGAAGTCCGCCTACGCGGACTAAGAAATAAGGGAGTAAGCTTGATTTTGTCTCACAGTTTTGTCACAAGTCTAGTCAACAGAATGTTTGCAGTAAAATAATGTCAGCCATTAGCTCAACTACCCGCGTCATAATCAAAGCATACTTAGAAGTTTTCATCGAAAACCTGGTCAATGAATACAGAGGACGGCTAATACCGAAACTTGATATTCCAGCAGCATATTTATCATGCAAATCCTCTAAAGGTCAACTGAAACCGTTTCAGGCTGCTATTATGCCGTCAGAATTGCTACGGATTAACGAGTTTGAAAGAGGTTTCAGCAGTAGCTTGGGCACAACTTATGAAGAATGTGCAAAACTCATTGCTTTGGAACATCACCTAGAAGCAAGCAGAAGCTATGAAATTTCTGGCGAAGTTAGCATAGAGGCTATCCATGAAATTGAGCGTCAGATAGCGCTATTTGAGCAGTCAGCAGACAAAAATGAAAATAAACCTGCTTTTGAAGAAATGATAGAAGCTGTTTTTGAGGCTCAAAAAACTAACCATTTAGTTACGCGATCGGTCAAAGTCAAAGCAGATTTGTACGTGCTATCCCGTGACGGGAGGAAATTTTTCTTTGAAATTAAAGGGTCAAAACCCAACAAAGGACAATGCTTGGAGGTAATTCAACGACTGCTGAGATATCATTTACTGTGCGGACTGTCTCGGCCCGAGGCTCAATCTTATTATGCTATGGCTTACAATCCTTACGGGCCAAATCGTTCAGATTATAAATGGTCAGTGGCAAGGAAGTACACGCCCTTTGAACAAGCTGTCATTATGGGGCATGAGTTTTGGAATATTATAGGGGGAGAGACTGCTTACGAAGAACTTTTGGATATATATCAAGAAGTTGGGCGGGAGAAGGGCAAGTATATGCTTGATGCTCTTGCTTTTGGATTTTAGTAAAGCACGAATTTCTTCTCAGGTTTCTCTTTGAATTTAAGTAATATTAAAAGCCGAGTTTAGGAGAAATAAAAGTGTCAGAGCACCTTCATGAATTATTAGCATTTGTTTTAGAAAAAGAAGTGGGAATGCCTGCCAGAAAGTCTCGCTCTTTCGCCAGTCACTTTGCGGAGTTAGAAGAATTTTTGAACTTACAAGCAGAAACACTCATAAACGGCATCAGCAGCATCTCTGGCAAAAGACTGCTCAGATTTACTTCCGATGAGATTGAACGCATTTTAGCATTTACATCTTCAGGTCAACTGTCGCTGCAACTTACTATCGCTGAAAATTTTTTAGCCAGTATTTGTCGAGATTTTACTGGGCGACAGCTAGTTATGGTGGAAAATCTGACTTTAGGGAAAATTCATCCCAACCCATTTTTAATTAGGGCGTTAAATTTGGACACTCCCGAAGAAGTTGTCAGGCTTAATGTTTATATGACTGCTACTAGGTCTATTGTCACTTCAATGGGATTTTTTATTCAAAAACTATTGATATCTTGCTCTGAAAGTGCAGAAATTCCACCGGAAGAGTCTGGATGGGACGCAATTAAAACTACCAGTGATGGCGAGAAATGCTGGATACAGGTAAAAAGCGGCCCGAATGATGTGGATAAAGACCAGATAGTATATTGGGCTGCCAAAATTGAGGAAAAAATGCAGGAGGGCGATCGCGCTTATATTGGTATAGCTTACGGTAAAAGAACTAATAAAACTGTAACACTGGGTTTGCTGAAGCAAATTTTGCCAAATTCGGAAATGATAACTTTAATTGGTCGAGAACTGTGGGATTTTGTCAGTGAAGATACTCGCTATACTGTGAATCTGTTTGAAGTTTTGCGTCAGTCGGCTAGTCAAGTTTTAGCACAAAGTTCTATTGATGAAGCTATAGAAAGGTGTAGCGATCGAATCATCGCTGAATTTATCGGAAAGTACGGCGAGGGAAGTCAAGGTGTTTTTAACTATATAGCAGATATATTTTGATTTACAGGTTCGTAGTAGCGCCCAGAAGCGCTACTACAAACCCCATACTACAAAACTCCTTTAGAACTCGGAATCCCACTGGCGCGCCGCGGATCGATTTCTACCGCCATCCGCAGAGCTCTCGCAAATGCTTTAAACGCCGCTTCCACAATGTGATGAGAATTCCCGCCCTGCAACTGTCGAATGTGCAGTGTCATTTGAGTGTGGTTCACCACCGCCGAAAAAAACTCTCTCACTAATTCGGTATCGTAAGTGCCGATCCGCTGGTTGGGAATCTGCAAATTGTAGCTCAAGTGAGGCCGTCCCGAAAAGTCTAGCACTACTTCAATTAAAGCTTCATCCAAAGGTGCGATGAAATGCCCGAAGCGAGAAATGCCCGATCGATCCCCGACAGCTTTTGCTAGCGCTTGGCCCAAGGTAATTCCCACATCTTCGTTCGTGTGGTGGTCATCAATCTCCAAATCACCGATCGCCTGCACGTCCAAATCGATCAATCCGTGAGAAGCAATCTGGTGCAACATATGGTCTAAAAACGGAATCCCCGTAGACGCCTTGCAAGTTCCTACACCGTCTAGATTGAGGCTGGCCGTGACATCCGTTTCCAGTGTCGTGCGTTTCACCAAGGCGGCCCTAGCTGGTTGAACTGAACTTGCAGGAGGTACAGAAGGGCGATCGATTATCTCCATAATTTGCAATGGGTCATTCATTAGAATTAATTAGTAATTTGGGATTAACACTTTTGTAGCGGACAACAGACAGTTATAGACAGTTGACTGTTTGCAAATCTTGCTGTCAACTGTTAACTGTCTAAAAACTTCGCTGTCAACTGTCAACTGTTAACTGTCTAAAAACTTCGCTGTCAACTGTCAACTGTCAACTGTCAACTGTCAACTGTCAACTGTTTACAAGCTGTTACATTCCCATGATTTCGTAACCGGCATCGACATACAAAACTTGACCCGTAATTCCGCTAGCGAGATTGCTGCACAGAAAAGCCGCAGCATTTCCCACTTCCTGCTGAGTCACCGTCCGCCGCAGCGGGGCCACTTCCTCAACGTGGTGGATCATGTCCAGAATACCGCCAACTGCTGACGAAGCCAGAGTCCGAATCGGGCCAGAAGAAATCGCATTTACCCGAATATTTAACGGGCCCAGTTCAGCAGCCAGATAGCGAACATTCATTTCCAAAGCTGCTTTAGCAATTCCCATCACATTATAATTAGGAACTACCCGGACGCCGCCCAAATAAGTCAGCGTCACAATACTGCCGCCCTCGGCCATCAGCGGTTTAGCAGCAGCACAAAGCCGCACCAGCGAGTAAGCGCTAATATCCAAAGCATTGGAGAAACCTTGGCGCGAAGTGTTGGTGAAATCTCCCGAAAGTTCGTCCTTCCCAGCAAAAGCCAGACAGTGGATCAGGACATCTAACTTGCCCCACTTGTCGGCGATGGTTTGAAAAGTAGACTCAATTTCGCTCTCGTCTTGGACATTGCAGGGCAAATACAGACTGGGATTGAGCGGTTCCACCAGTTCCGCGACTTTGCGCTCGTGCTTGCCTTTCTCGTCCTTCAAATAAGTTATGCCGAGGTTGGCCCCAGCTTTGTGGAGCTGCTGAGCGATGCCCCAGGCGATCGAGCGATTGTTGGCAATGCCCGTAACAAGAGCATTTTTTCCGGTCAAATCTATCATCTGTAGTTTATCTAAAAGCAACTTGCACCGTTCTCATTGGCTCTATGCGACAACCCCGCCAGTTTAGACACAACTGATTCAGATTTAACTGATTGAGACACAATTGAGACACAATTGAGACACAATTGAGACACAATTGATATTAATTTTGCTGTGGAGCTACATGGGGGCGGAATTGAAAAAGTTAAGAGAAGGGCTAGATTTAATCATACAGTGCGTGTTTACCTTAATATTAGATGGAAGTAACCGAATCCTTGCATATTGGAGGTTGGGAAGTATATTTACTCAATAAGGTTAATCCGCAAGTTATAAAGTATTGATTAGTACAAAGGATCTAGTCGTGACGCATGATAGACCGCTAGCAGCCGTGTTCCGCCAAATCAGCGGCGGGGCGTTTCCACCCATTGTGGAAACCTTTGAACGGGGCAAGACAATTTTTTTCCCTGGAGACCCGGCTGAGCGCGTCTACGTTCTCATTAGAGGTGCTGTGAAGCTCTCCAGGGTGTACGAAGCAGGGGAAGAAATTACAGTCGCCCTCCTGCGCGAAAATAGCGTATTTGGGGTGCTGTCTCTGATTACGGGACACCGATCGGACAGGTTTTACCACGCGGTAGCCTTTACGCCGGTGGAATTGATCTCGCTGCCTATCGAACAAGTCGAGAAAGCGCTCAAGGAAGACCCGGAACTCTCGATGGTGATGCTGCGGGGACTGTCGTCTCGGATTTTGCAAACCGAGATGATGATTGAAACGCTGGCGCACCGAGATATGGGTTCGAGACTTGTCAGCTTTTTGCTGATTCTGTGCCGGGATTTTGGCGTGCCCGGTACAGAGGGTATTACGATAGATTTGAAGCTGTCCCACCAGGCGATCGCCGAAGCGATTGGCTCGACACGGGTAACTGTGACTCGTTTGCTCGGGGATCTCAGACAAGAAACCATGATCTCGATTCACAAGAAAAAGATCACAGTCCACAACCCGGTGGCTTTAAGCCAGCAATTCACTTGATGCCGAGAAAGTATAGGATTTTGGATTTTGGATTTTAGATTCAATCCAAAATCCAAAATCCAAAATCTAAAATCGGAATGACTGCTGGATACATCCTGGTATTGGTAATTTTAGTGTTGGGGGGTGTGATCGCCACTGTCAGCGATCGCCTTGGGACGAAAGTCGGCAAGGCAAGGTTGAGCTTATTCAAACTTCGCCCCCGCGATACTGCTGTTGTTGTGACAGTGATGGCCGGCAGCATCCTGTCAGCAATTACTCTGGGCATTTTGTTTGCTACTAGCAAGCCGCTGCGAACGGGAGTTTTTAGAATAGACGAGATTCAAAAAAGGCTCAACAACGCCCGCAGAGAAATCAACCAGGCCACTCAAGAAAAAAATCGAGTTGAAAGTGAATTAGCTCAAGCCAGAGCCGCTCAAGCGCAAGCTAGAGCCAATTTAGAGCAAATAAATCAATCCCTCCAAGCAGCTAATGCTGAGCAAGCTCGGACGCAAACAAAATTAAACTCGCTGCGGGCCCAGCTCAACAGCGTGCAAGCAGCCAAGTCTAAAACTGAAGAGCAGTTAAGTCAGGTAGAAGCGGCTAAATCCGAAACAGAAGAACAGCTAAGCAGTGTGGAAGCGGCTAAATCCCGCACCGAAGAACAATTGAAACTGGTTGAAACGGCCCGATCAACTACAAAAGCTCAGCTCGATCGCACCGAGAACCAATTGAAAACAGTTTCTGCTCAAAAAACGACTTTAGGATCGGAAATCGCCCAACTCCAAGAGGAACGCCAACAGTTAATCGAGCAGGTAAAAACTCAAATTGCCCAGCGGGATCGAGAAATTGCCAAGCGAGACGCAGAAATTGCCCAGCGGGACAAGGAAATTGTCGATCGCAACGAACTAATTGCCCAGCGAGACAAGGAAATTGCCCAGCGAATGCAAAATCTCGCCGAGCGCGATCGAACTATTATCGAGCGCGACAAAGTAATTGCCGAGAGGGAAGCACTGTTAGAAACCTTGGCACAGCAACAAGCTCAACTCGAACAGCAACAAACTGTCTTGCAGCAGCAAGTGCAAATTTTGGAACGCGACTTTCAGGCAATCCGCGAGGGTACAGTTGCTATCAGGCGCGGTCAAATTTTAGCTGCTGGCGTGGTTCGCATTATTGAACCCGGTATGGCGAGTCGCGCGATCGATCGACTTTTGCAAGAAGCAAATAAAACCACCGTCGGACTGATGCAGCCGGAAAATACCAAGGTTAGGGATCAGGTTATTCAAATTACTAAAGCAGAAATCGATCAACTAATTAGTCAGATTAAAGACGGTCAAGACTACGTGGTGCGAATTGTTGCCGGCGCTAATTACCTGCGGGAAGAAAAGCTAATTAAGGTATTTGCAGAAGCAGAAATCAATCGAGTTGTCTTCCGGGCTGGAGATGTGATTGCAGGGGTTGCTGTCGATCCGGTGACTTTGACTGACGAACAGGTGCGGCAGCAGTTGCTGCAATTGATAGAAGCTTGTCAATTTCGCGCTCGCCTAATCGGCGTTGTCGGCGGTAGAGTTCAAGTGGCAGACAGTCAGATTGAAACTTTAGCTGGTTTTATCGAGCGGTTGCAGCAGTACGAGAAACCGCTGGACGTTCAGGCGATCGCGGCAGATGTCACTTACATCGCCGGCCCGCTTAAAATAGATTTAGTTGCTCGTGAAAACGGAGTCGTTGTTTTTCGCACCGGACAACAAAAAGCCGGCCCAGGAGATTTGAAAGTTAAAAAATAAGTGCGATCGACATATCGAATTTGATGAAAAATTTTGGGCGATCGAATGACAATTTTGCTTGACATTTTCGCGCCATTGACATATCATTAAATCATGGAAATCCGTGCCGCCATATATATAGCAATCGTAGGGTGCGTCGCCACCAAAAATCTGGAAGCACCACCAACAATCTCACAGCGACGCACCATACCCAATTAGTAGGGTGTGTCGCCACCAAAAATCTGGAAGCACCACCAACAATCTCACAGCGACGCACCGCACCGCTAAGAGCGCAAAGAAAGAAACTAAGAATCGAACCCTGAGATATTGACATCACAAAACAAAATTTTGCTCAATTAAAATGCAGGATCGTGCGGTGTAATGTCAGACAATCAAAATGAACCCAGAGAATACGATGCCGTCCGTGGCGGTCAAAATTCAATTCCTGTCAATGCTGCGGTACTCGGAGGCATTCCTGGTGTTAAAAGCCGATTAGCCTCACCCATTGTCGAAGTGAGAATCGCCGCCCTCTCCGAAGCACTCAAATATGGAGAAGCTGGCTTAGATGTGATAATGCAAGCCTTGCGCGAGGAATCAATGCAGGTGAAACTTGCTGCCTATTCACTCCTGAAAGATAGAGATGATTTAAAGATAAAACCGCAGTTTCAAGACTATCTCCCTACATTTGAATTTGATGTCATTACAGTGGATGCTGAAGGAAAAGAAAACAGTCGTAGAAAGTCTTTTGCTCATTACTTCCCGGAAGACTTAGGTAATGGAGTTGTGCTCGAAATGGTTTACATTCCCGGAGGCACATTTATGATGGGTTCGCCAGAAACAGAGCGAGGTAGAAAAGATAAGGAAAGTCCGCAGTTGCTTTGGCTGTCCCTTCCTCCCTGTCTTATCTGTGAGGACTCTTCTTGACTCTTTGGCCCTTTTCCCTTTTTCCTGTTTACCCTCTTGCGCGCGCTTTAATTTTTTTTTTTGGAAGTCATCTTTGCACCCGATTCAAGATAGTAGGGTGCGTCGCCATCAGTAATTTGCAAATCAAATCGACAATCTCACAGCGACGCACCGCCTGCACAGAGGTGAGAGAAACCGGGTTTTTTCGATAAATCCAAACTGGGAAGCAAATATTGTGGCAAAAACCCGGTTTCTGATTTGTGCGCGTTGCTGTGAGAAACCGGGTTTTTTCGATAAATCCAAACTGGGAAGCAAATATTGTGGCAAAAACCCGGTTTCTGATTTGTGCGCGTTGCTGTGAGAAACCGGGTTTTTTCGATAAATCCAAACTGGGAAGCAAATATTGTGGCAAAAACCCGGTTTCTGATTGCTGCGGGGGGTCAAAGAAACCGAGTTTTTTCGATAAATTAAAACTGGAAGTAAAGATTATGGCAAAAACCCGGTTTCTGATTTTAGACATTATATGGCCGCACGGATTCCCATGATGATATAATATGTCAATCCTGCAAAAAAGTCAAGCAAAATAAGTACGATCGCCCGCAAAGATTTTGAGACATTCAAGAATGCAAGTATCAGATTAGATATAGGTTGGCGATTGAGTTGACTGGCGCTCGATCGCAACTACAAACTTATTAACACAGGACTCATAAATATGATTTTAGGTTTCGATCCAGGTAAAGACAAATGCGGCATAGCTGTAATGGGTAGAGATAAGAAGGTCTGCTACCATCAAGTTGTGCAGTCGGAAGCAGCGATATCTACTATTCAATCTTTGTGCGAACAGTTTCCCATTGAGTTATTGGTAATCGGAGATCAAACGACTTCTAAGAGTTGGAAACAAAAACTGACGCAGAGTTTGTCGCCTTTGATAAAAATTGTTCAGGTTGACGAGAGGTACAGCAGTTTAGAAGCGAGGGAACGCTACTGGCAAATGTACCCTCCGACGGGACTCGACCGCTTGATTCCCCAGGGAATGCGGACGCCACCGAAGCCAGTGGACGATATTGTGGCGATCGTCTTGATTGAGAGATATTTGAACAAAAGTTAGTCAATCTTATAACCGTTACCATTGATTCTCTTGGATTATTAAGGAATCAATATGTTTTGGTGCCTCTTAAATTTTTAACTTAGGATCGCGAATTAAATAACTTACAATTTTAATTGTTATTGTGGGATGGGCGTCCCGCCCGTCCAAAAAGGACGGGCGGGACGCCCATCCCACTTTCAAGAGTGGAAGTTATTTAATTCTCATTCCTTAAATCATGTCCGGTCTAGCGATCGCAATTTTTGTAGGGGCGGGTTCACCAACAATACCTGCCAATAATTGACACTATTAAAAACCCGCCCCCATCGGCATATTATGGTTAATCGATCGGACATGATATTAAATAAAATACACCCTAAATTTAGTGAATTTATCATTAAATAACAGTTAGTGTTACTTAATGACAGCTTCGGTCAAAATTACCTTACCATTCTGCCGGACTTGCAGGCGTTGGGGATTAATCGAGTAGATAATATTGCCGTTAGTCGCTTCATAACTTCCGTCATCACCTGCTGTTACTTGCATGACATTGATTTGGGTGCCATTTATTTTGCTGAGGCCGCGGTAAAAAATATTGCCTTCCTGGGTTTTGCAAATGTATATAGAAAAGTTGGGCGTTGCGAAAAATTGCACCATTTGATCTCTCGGACATCCCTCAAATTGAGCAATTTGCAGCGGTTGATTATTGCCCAAAGTGTTGGGTGCGGGTTGATTTAGTGCAGTTGCTTCTGCTGAGGCGGTCAAAAAGCCTATCGCACTAATCCCCGCCATAACTAGAACTACTGCTTTAATGCCCTTAACTGTATCTTTATAAAACATCCTGTTACTCCTGGTTTTAACTATATAATTACATCTTAAGCTATCTTTGCTGGATATTAATAATATTTAATCTCAGAGGTGAGAGGTGCAGGGAACACGGTATACCCTCGGTTTAAGTAAGGTGCGAACTGTGCACCTAACACCCGTGAAAATACACAAGTATGTCAATGCGATCGCAGGAAAGCAATCTCTTGTATTTATGACATTTTTAAGATTTTATGACTTGTTCACGCCGATTTGAGAAACTGGGTTTCTTCATATATTTCTCGTTACTAAACCTTTGATTTTCGTAGAAACCGGGAATAAGCGCCCCCATGTCGCGAACGGACTCTTTTATATCAATTCCGGTTGCATTGGAATGATTAAACCGCAGAGAACGCAGAGAACGCAGAGAACGCAGAGTCTCCAGAACAGAGAGATGAATACAGGACGATGAAGGGCGGATTTGATATTACACGGTAATGTTTATTGGCGCTTAACTATTTATTGAATAAAAAAGGGAAACAGAAGATACATTTTTCCTCCCATTTCCCATTTTTCAAATAACCGTCGTCCTGACTGCGAACCTGGTAATTAATTAACTGCTGCCAACTGTTTGTCTTTGATTTCCACAGGCGCGGTTAATGCCTCTTCCAATTCCGCACAGCCGAGTTTTTCCTCCAAAATAGCCATCACTTCGCGGCCGAAATCATTAGAATTTCGCTGCCAAGCTTCTAAACAAATTTGCCCGAAAAACGAACCCAAAGGTTCGGGATTCCATAGCAATTTGCGCGCTGTCCAAGGCATCAAACTCATCGGATCGTAACCAGGTTGCAGAATCTCCTTTTTAAAGGCGTATTCTTCTAAAATTGTGTGCGGCTGCAACCCGATAAAGAAAATAGCCGGTTCTACTTTATCGGCTCCGAAAATTCGCTCTAATTCTCGGTGATAAGCAATAGTTTGCCGGATGGTTTCAAAGGTTTCGTCAATGACGTTAAACGAGTAATTAACGGAAACCACATCGTTGTAACCTGCAGCTTTTAAATCGCGACAATTTTCCAAAACTACTCGCAAGTTGTAGCCCATCCGCATTTTCCGAACCAGTTCCTGGGAACCGCTGGTGATGCCGATTTCAAAGTAATTCATCCCCGTTTTTACCATCAAATCGCACAACTCTGGTGTGAGATTGTCCGCACGGATGTAAGCGGCCCAGTGTATGTCGTCCATGCCGGCGGCGATGATTTTTTGCAATAATTCAACTGCATCGTCGATGAATTTGCGTGCTGGGATAAATTGAGCGTCGGTAAACCAGAAATTGCGGATACCTCGATCGTACAATTGCCGAATCTCCGCCACCACCTCATCCGCCGGATTGATCCGCACTTGTTTCCCTTCAATCACGGTATAAATGCAGTAACAGCAATTGTGAGGACAGCCGCGCTTGGTTTGGACTCCGACGTAGAAGTCCATATCCTGTAGATAATAGGAAAATTCCGGCCAAATCGTTTCGATGTAGTTATAGTCGCAAGCAGTTTTCTCGATGTTGGCTGGTTTTTCGTGAATTAGCTTCGCGCGCGGCACGGTTTCTCCCACCACATAACACCTTTCCTCTGCCAAATCTTCGCCCTTAATCAACTTCTCCAGCAAAGCTTCGCCTTCCCCCACCGAAACCACAGTGCCCGTGGGCAAACTGCGGCCCAACTGCTCGTAAAACACGCTCACAGCACCGCCCCCGACCACTGCACGAGCTTCGGGGCGGTATTTCCGGGCCCGCTTCAATCCGCGCTTGATCAGTCCCAAATTGCGCCAGAGTTCGGTGTAGTAAGACGCGGCTAAACGCAGTCCTCCGAGTGCTCCCCGGAACTTGATCAGGGGATTTTTGGCGTAGTAAAACTCGAAGGCATTTTGCAGCGGATTGCCGCCTCTGCCACCCACGGGCGCATAAATTTGAATGTCCCGCCAAGAGAAAACTAGCAGAGTCGGCTTAAACTCGTCTATGCTGGCATCTAAAGCTTTAGCAAAATCCAGGGGGGGTACGGCACCTAAATCGAAAATGCGCTGTTCGACATCGGGAAACAGCTTGTGTACGTGATCCGAAAGATAGACAACTCCGATCGGGAAAATCGGATTGCAAGGGAGGCGAACGTACAGGACTCGGTTTTCTCGGTTTTCCATGATTGCCATATCCTAAAGTGGAACTTTTTCAGCTATGTTAATATTCTTTTAATATAACTTTACAATATGTCTAATTTTCGCAATTTGACATTAAATATTCTTAAATTTTTTTAAACTGGCTAAAAGCCGAGCTTGTTGGTGTCGATCGGCGACAGCAGCAGAAAAAAGCTAATTTTTAAGTGAATACAGCTTATTTTGACAAAAAATCTCTGCTAGGAGTCAAAAAGCCGATATTTATCCGGTTATATTTTAATAGAAGTTCGATCGGTCTCTAATGTATTAGGGAGTTGGTAGTCGGCTTTACAGTAGGCGGGATCGCCTAGTGTTAGCCTGAGAAGATAACTAAAACTTTTAGGCAAGGCTCCCTCAGCAGTTATGGCTCAAATTCTTGACCCCGTACCCTCAAACATTGACAGCAAGATTCTGTGCTGCTACGTCAACGCCACCAGTCAGATTCAGATTGCTCGCATCGCCAACATTCCTAACTGGTACTTTGAACGAGTGGTTTTTCCCGGACAGCGCTTAGTGTTTGAAGCGATGCCCGCTGCAGCATTGGAAATTCACACCGGGATGATGGCTAGTGCAATTTTGTCGGATAAAATTCCTTGTGATCGCTTGCAGATTAACGAAGGCCCCTATTCAAACGTCAATCCTAGCAGATCCCCAGAGGCAGTTCAGGGCGATCGAACAATCATGGCCGGCCGCCCCAAATCCAGAGAAATCTCAGAACCTTTGACTGTACCGGCGCTAACCGCCGTTGATTAATCCCAGTTGTGAGTTTTGAGTTATATAATTGTCAGTTAATTGATAACTCCGCGCTCAAAATTCCAACTTCTGCAAAGCGGTAAAAACTCAACAGTTAAGAATCAAAGTTTGTGAAATGAATTTTAGATCAAAACTCACAACTGGAAATATTGTCCGGTTTTTCGTATTTCTCTGAGTTTTGTTGGCGGGCCCAAAAGCTGTGCAAAAATATCCTTAAACAGCTTCTCGAATTCAGCCATGTCAGCACAACCGATCACCTCTTCCCCATCTTCTGCCCCAGTATTTGAGCCGGCGGTATTCCGGCTTTCTCCCCTGATTAGAATCACGCTGTTGAGCTTGTACACAGCCCTGACAATTCCATTGCCGTTTTTGTCGGAAGTAACGAAAGCACCGGTTCCTCCCGCCGCACTCTGGGCGGGAATTGTTGTTGGGGCTGTGGGCTTGTACGGCGTGCTCGGTGAAAGGGTAATTTTGAGCGAGGAAGGGATTGAAGTCACGTATCCCAACTGGTTTCCGCGTTGGTTTCGCAAGGGTTGGTCCCTACCTTGGACTGAGGTAAAAGCTCTCAAACCTCGATCGACCGGTCAAGGAGGTTTAGTTTACTATTTTTTGAGTCATTCGGGTGAAGGTTATTTGTTGCCAATGCGGGTGGCTGGATTTGGTAAATTAGTCGGTTTGGTGGAAGCAAAAACAGGTATTGATACTAGAGATGTCCGCCCTTTGTCGCAGCCTTGGATGTATCTTATTTTGCTGGGATGTACGCTGCTGCTGCTGTTGGTGGATGCGTGGACTATTGTTACGGCGATCGGGCTTAAAGGTAATCTGTAAATTTATTGTGGGTGGGCCGAAGAACCCGCCCCCAATATGCAGGTTAAATGTGGAACATCTTATTAGGAATGAGAATTAAATAACTTCCACAAGTTTGTGGGATGGGCGTCCCGCCCGTCCAAAAAGGACGGG
>NZ_JAUBPB010000016.1:43088-108838 GCF_036700545.1 Microcoleus sp. SVA1B4 | reverse complement strand
GTAGCGAGTTGCTGCTGTAAAGAAGCGATCGAACTTTCGCGTTCACTCAACTGCTGCTGTAAACTTTCGTAACTTGACTTCGCTACTGTTTCGGCTAATTGGCTTTCGAGATTTTGCTTTTCAGTAGCGAGTTGCTGCTGTAAAGAAGCGATCGAACTTTCGCGTTCACTCAACTGCTGCTGTAAACTTTCGTAACTTGACTTCGCTACTGTTTCGGCTAATTGGCTTTCGAGATTTTGCTTTTCAGTAGCGAGTTGCTGCTGTAAAGAAGCGATCGAACTTTCGCGTTCACTCAACTGCTGCTGTAAACTTTCGTAACTTTCTGGCAGCGGATTTGGCTTTACACTCACCGAGTCCGATAGAGTTTCTGCCGTTACAGCGTCATTAGACTCGCTTTCTTCGGCTGTTTCCCCTTGCAAGTGGGCTGCCTCTACCTCCGTTTCTTCACCTTTTTTCCAAGTGACAGTAACTTCCGTCTTGTCCTTAGAAATATCCAGAGCGCCTTGTGCCAAGCGTTCTAGGAGTTCCGACCTTGATATTCCGAGCTTGCGAGCGATCACGTTTAACCGATCGGCACTAGAAGAAGTCAGCGAAAGTCCGACTTTGACTTTACTTTCTGAATTGGAGCTAACTACATTGCGATTTTTTTTGACCATTGGCATTTTCCTCATGCCAACCTACACTTATTAGTGTAGTGGCTGAAGCTTCTATTAAAATTTATTCTTGTTACTTACCAATTGTGCCAGCTTACGTTCCCACTTGAACAAAAATCCTTGAATATACTCTTGCGTCCATTCTTCGCCGTAGAACCGCTTAAACATTCCCTGGGCCGAGTTTTTTTCGGCACGATACCGCAGATAGCGCAGTTGAGCTTGTAAGCCGTTGTTTTAAAGCGAAGCTTCCAAAGTCGCACCTGCAACCCGATGATCTCGATCTTTTGCCAAATAGCTCACAGCAGCGCGAGCTTGAGGATTGTCAAATTTGCTCAGCGCGCGAGCAACTCGCAGCCGAATTCCCCAGTAATCCGAACTTACTAGAGGTAATAATTGCTGCAATGCCTCTTCTTGCTTCTGGGTATTTGCCAGCACACCAAATCCGTCAATTGCTGCTTCCTGAACAGGTAAATCTTCGCCGCCAAGACCGATCGCACAAATTTCAAATATTGCATCAGCACACTGCATTTCGTACAGCGGAGCCATGATACTGCGGCGGACGAGCCAATTATCATCGCGACGAAAAGCTTCGACTAAATGAGAAATTGCCTCGGTTCCGAACCTTGACAAAGAGTTAGCGGCTTCGGCGCGCACGTTCGGATCGCGATCGAACTGCATCATTTTTAACAGCGCCGCAAAAGCTTCCGCAGTTGGAATCTGCCGCAATCCCATCGCCACGAACGATCGCACCATAAACTCGCGATCGTCCACTTTGCTCAGCAACATCGGCAGCGCCACCGCAGAATCGCACTTTCTCAGAGCCGTTACCCCCCGCAGCCTGTCTTGAGAATCCGAACTTTGCAGCGCTGCTTGGATTTCGCTAATTTCCATAAGCCAATTATATATTTATTTTTGTTACGTTTCTTTACAATTTTAGCAATTATTCCCGTATTTTGGGCAGATTTAAAAAAACTTCACTGCTGAATCAGAATTTTTGTGGGTATTTAAGCGAGCTTTTGTATTAGTAATTAAGGCAATCAGTACCCTATTTATTTGAGTATGCGGAGGCATCTTTATTTTTTAAATAGGTTTTAAAAGCCGATTTTTTACAAGCCGCGGCTTGGGCGCAGTGCAGAATAGAATCATTTTTAACCCCAAGTTGCGGAGATAAAAGCGCAATTTAAAACCCTAATTATCCCGCGCATAAAATCCCAAATGATTGGCAATTGGACGTTCCTGCATGGGAATTTTATTCTGAATCGGAGCATTCAACAGTTTCGCTCCTGACGGCGATGCTACTGCAAAAGTTACCGACCCGCCGCCATCTAAATTCAGCACTGTCTCCGCTCCCAACTGCATCGAAATATCAGTTATTTCGCTCAATTTCAGCCCTTCACTGTAAAGCCTCTGCTTGCCGTCTGCCAGAATTAACCACAACTTGTCGCCTGTTTTGTCGATCGCCGCAACGGCACGGGGATAGGGTTTATCCTGTTTGCGTTCTTTTGGACTTTGTGCTACGGGTTGGCCATTTTTTACCAGCAAAGTATCTCCGGCAACTGCATAGGCTGTTCCCGCAGGACAAGTGCCGTTTTCGATTATTTGAGCGCGGTTTTTGGCATCAAAACAAAGGGCGGGAAAGTCTGGATTTGGTTGAGAATAAGCTTGACCTTTGGCAATGGCGTGTCCGACATTATTTACTCGATCGCCACTGCGGGGATAGTAATCCCAAGGTGCTTCCTCGATGCAGGGATAAAAAAAGTTGCCGTTGACTGCTAATTGCAATTTAAATTCTTTCAGGAATTCAGTAGCGGTGCGGGCATTGGTTTCTGTTAAATCGGGTGTTGGGTTTCCGGGAGTGACAAAAATTCCTATTCCCGGCGCTTTTAGGTCGATGCTAACAATGTGAATTAGGGTGGGACGCGGATTAGTCCGAAATTCCCTGCGGTAGGCTATTCCTTGAAAGAGCGATCGGGCTTCGTTTGTTTGTTGGGGACGCAAAAAGTAGGGAATGTTGTAGAGTAGTATTGGTGCGAGCAATATTCCCACACCGAGAATATGCCAAATTTGTTTGATAGTGGGCCGATAAGTCATACCATTTTAGATTGGAGATTGGGGACGGAAACACTGACAGATTTATATATTTTCCAGCATCCTATACTAATATGAAGTATTCGGATTCCAATAATTTTAGCAATCAAATTTTACGAAATCGATCGTTCCAAGGACAAGTTCTTAACGGTGCTGATTTCAGCGGTGCGGATGTTCGAGGCTGCAATTTTAGAAATGCTCAGTTAGCGGGTGCGAATTTTATCGGTGCGAAAATCGGGCTTTCTCGGCGACAGATAGCTGTTTTGAGTGCTGGGGCGATCGCGATTTGTTTGGTTGTGGGCGATGTTCTGACTCGACTGATTTTGGGAACTCAAGGACAATTACCGGGCTCTGGCAGTTGGCCTTTTGTTCTGTTGCTGTACGGGGTTTTGAGCGCTGCTGGCTTCGCTTCGGCGATCGCCAGCAAACAGCCAAAAACCTCAAAAGCGGGTAGATTGGCACGAACAATTTCTGCTATTCTATCAGGAGCTTTGTTGGGATTTTTCTATGCTGGCACTGCAACTAATAATAATTCCCAGGCTGCTCTTGCTGGAATGTCGATCGGCGGGGTGTTAATGTTTTTTGTGAATTCCCGGATTCGTAGCGAATTTGCACAGGTGGCGATCGCATCGGCTGGAAGTGTGGCGACTTACGCAGCGGCTTTTTTGTTCAGTGCAACGGCGAGCGCTTTTCTGAGCACTCACAAACTGTTTTGGGGTATGTGTTTCGGTTTGCTGTCGCTGCTGTATCTTTGGTTTGCGTTTGTGTCTTTCTCCGCTATTGTTCGAGAGATTGGAAATGCTGAGGGTACTTCGTTCAGAGGGGCAAATCTCGCTGATGCTAAGTTCGATATAAATTACCTCAATCTAAAATCTAAAATTTAAAATCTAAAATTACCCGACTGATATTCAAACAGTAATTGAGCCAGCAGAAAGCGACGCTTTGCTGCAAACGGTGGCGATTGGTGTAGGTCACTATGGTTTTCTACTATTGGCATTATATCTGGGTGTTTATTCTCGGCGCGATCGCCCTAATTTACCCTCAAAAATATACAAGCGAGATCCCTTGATTTTTCTCAAAGAATTCAAGGGATCTCGCTCTAATCAAACTATTTATCTCATATCAGAGATTTTTTTTGCAAGCTGTTTTTTTTGCCTAAACAGCTTGATTAACGGAGAGGGAGGGATTCGAACCCTCGTTAAGTTGCCCTAAACACACTTTCCAGGCGTGCGCCTTCAACCGCTCGGCCACCTCTCCAGGGCTAAATTAATTCATTTAGCCACAGCTAAACTATATTAACAGAACAAATCTGATTTGGGAAGGGGTAACGGCATAAATTTACTGTTTAATGTGGATAGGGTGTCAAACGAGCCGGCTTGGATTCTCCTACCTATGTCGCAAACCCCTTCATCTAAAGGAGTTTGCCCGCCAAACCCCAATCTAAAATCTAAAATCTAAAATCTAAAATTCCATGACTGACTCTTACACAATTAAAATTCATAACAGACAGACAGGCGATCGCCACACCGTGCGAGTACCCGAAGACCGCTACATCCTGCAAAGCGCGGAAAACCAAGGAGTAGAATTGCCCTTTTCCTGCCGCAACGGCGCTTGTACCGCCTGTGCGGTGCGCGTCAAGTCGGGGGAACTGCACCAGCCAGAAGCAATGGGGCTGTCTGTGGAACTGCAAAAAGAAGGTTATGCCCTGCTGTGCGTCAGCTATCCCCGTTCCAACATCGAGGTAGAGACGCAAGACGAAGACGAAGTGTACGAACTGCAATTCGGTCGTTACTTCGGCAAAGGTAAAGTTAAAGCCGGTTTGCCGTTGGATGAAGAATAACGCAATTTGATAAATAATCAACTACCAATTATCCATGCTTTATCGATTATGTGCGATCGCCCTTTGTCTGTTGCTAGCTAGCTGCCAAAAACCAGAAATGCCCCAAGGTACGATCGCCAAAGTAGAAAGGGCCATCAGCGGCCAAACAATCGAAGTTATCAGTACAGCCGACAAAATAGCCTTATTAGAACAAATCAGGCTAATTGGTATTGATGCGCCGGATTTAAAACAGCAGCCTTGGGGAGAAGCAGCCAAACAAAGACTAGAACAGCTAATTGGGGGAAAACAGGTATTGTTAGAATCAGACATCGAAGAGAAAGACCAGTTCGATCGCAAACTAGCCTACTTGTGGCAAGATAAAAATTTGCTCAACGAACAGCTAATCAAAGAAGGTTATGCCCTGGCCTCAGTGCGATCGCCCAACACCAAATACCAGCAGCGACTCGTGAACGCTCAAGAATGGGCGAGACTCATGGGTAAAGGCCTGTGGAATCCAGAACGAGCTTTGCGCCAAACTCCTGCAGAATTCCGCCAGCAAAATCGGAAATAGTCAATCGATTTTAGATTTTAGATTTTAGATTTTAGATTGAAGCATTGACCCCACCGATAAATTCGGGGGGCAAGTTTCATCGGGTACAGGTTTTTATTTCTGGACGGATGAATCACGTGGCGGGTATCGTGGATGCTTTCGGTCAGTTGGGAATTGTTGACAACTGACAACTGACAACTAACAACTAACAACTGACAACTGACAACTGACAACTAACAACTAACAAATGACAGACAATCAACTGCAAAACTTCTTAGAAATAGCCACCGAAGCAGCCCTAGCCGCCGGTTCCGTCCTGAAATCTTTCTGCGGAAAATTAGAAAAAATTCAAGAAAAAGGCCGATCGGGTGATTTAGTCACAGAAGCCGACAAAGCCTCAGAAGCCGTCATCTTAGAAATTCTCGGTCGCCACGTACCCCACCACGCCATCCTCGCCGAAGAATCCGGCAAATTAGGGGATGCCAGCAGCAAATACCTGTGGGCGATCGACCCTTTGGACGGCACAACAAATTATGCTCACCAATATCCTTTTTGGGCCGTGTCGATCGGGCTTTTAATCGACGGTATACCACAAATTGGAGTAATTTACGACCCTTTTCATAATGAATTGTTTCGGGCAGGCAAAGGATTGGGAGCAACCTGCAACCGATCGCCGATCGAAGTTTCCCAAATCCCAGAATTGAGAACCAGCTTGCTAGTCACTGGCTTTGCATACGATCGGCGCGAAACAGCAGACAATAACTATGCCGAATTCTGTCATCTCACCCACCTCACCCAAGGCGTGCGGCGCAGCGGTTCCGCATCCCTAGACCTCGCACACCTCGCGATGGGGCGATCGGACGGATACTGGGAACGGGGACTCGCCCCTTGGGACGTAGCCGCCGGTGTACTCATCGTCTCCGAAGCCGGAGGTCAAATTACAGCTTATGACGGCAGTGCCTTTGAGATGAACTCGGGTCGGATTTTGGCCACAAACGGCAAAATACACGCCGAACTCAGCAGCGCACTGCTAGCAGTTCCTCCCTTATCTTCTTGGAAGTAGCGTGCCCGCAGCAATAGATCGGGGGTAGTACGGGGGTCAGAACCCCTTGACTCAAGCTACATTAAAGAATAGTGAAAAGCCAGGAAAGGAAGAGTAAAAGTTATGTCTTTTGAAATGACAAAAGGGCTGTTCAAGTACGACTTTACAGATCAGCACGCAATTTTGGGAATTCCCTTAGACGCCGAGTTTAACGACATCCGCAAGCGCTACATGAAAATCGCCCGCCGGTTGCATTCGGATACTTGCTCTTTTGAAAGCCAAGCTGATAAAGATTGGGCTAACCAATTTTTGTCAAAAGTAGTCAATCCGGCTTACAATAAATTCTCTAAGGAAAGCGATCGCAAAGAATACAGCCTGCTATTAGCAGCCATCGCCAAGCGCGTTGTTAAAGAACAGGCGAAAATGCAAATTGAAAGCGAAGCAGCCAAACAGTTAGTTACCGCTAAAGATTGGGAAGAAGCTTACAAAACAGCAGTTAGCAAACTCGCTCTCAAGCAGTACGAATCAGTTAAGGAAACGCAAGAGGCGATCGATCAAATTAGCGAACTTAACATGGTTTACCTGCTGCGAAAAGAGCGCATTGGCATTGCAACCCCGCCACCACCCCCAACCCCAATTCCCCCAACCCCAATTCCAACCCCAACCCCAAATCTACCCCCAAATCTACCCCCGGACAAAGACGACCCGCGGATCGAAGCTTATTGCCGCCGAGCTCAAGGATTTATGGACAGCAAAAATTACGCTAAAGCAAGTTTGGAGTTGAGGGAAGTCCTGAAGGGTGCCCCGAAACACAGCAAGGCTCACGCTATGTTAGCAATGTGTTACCTTGAACAAAATCAAGCCACAATGGCAAAACTTGAGATGAACAAAGCTTTGGCATCAAATCCAGAAGAACCGACGGCTTTGGAGGTTAAGAAAAAGCTGGAACAAGCTTCCGCCAAGGCAAAAAAAGGTGATGAAAAACCAGGATTTTTTGCAAGTTTGTTTGGCGGGAAGAAGAAGTGAGAAGTTGTGAGTTGTGAGTCTTGAATATTTAGAAACGGGTGAACTGCTCAGCAGTGGAGTGAGATCGAGTAAAAAAATCAATACTTGGTGACACCTTAATTTGTTAAAGTCGAATGTTAAGCTTGCCTGGTTCGACTTTAACACCGTCCCCTAAAGCCTAGGGCGTGTTTTCAGACTCTTCGGTAGGTTGGGCCCGATCGTCGTAGCGCACCCTCCGTTTCACTCCGCCCAACAAATCTAGGAAAAATGTTGGGTTTCGTTCCACGGGCCCAACCTACAATTTAAGGCAATTCTGGGGAGAGAAAACACGCCCTAAGCTTCTAAGCCCCATCTAAAATCTAAAGTCTAAAATCTAAAATTGATATGGTTCACCAACCCCCATCGGGTGCAAGAGATTTATTGCCCCTTGACGTTGCTCAAAAAATTTCGATCGAACGGCGCTTACAGCAGGTTTTTCACCGCTGGGGCTACCACCGGATTATTACCTCTACTCTAGAAAGGCTGGAGACATTGATGGCTGGGGGCGCGATCGACCGATCGACCTTAATTCAACTGCAAGACGCCGAGGATGGAGAACTTGGTTTGCGGCCGGAATTGACAGCATCCATCGCCCGCGCGGCTGCGATGCGGATGGCCGGGACTCGCTGGCAGCCTCAGCGCCTCTACTACAACGCTAACGTGTTCCGCAAAGGCCCCGATACTGGCTCAGGCGGGCAACAGGAGTTCTATCAAGCTGGGGTAGAACTCCTCGGCGCGGGGGGGGCGGTTGCGGATGCGGAAGTGCTGCTGCTGCTGTCTGAGTGCTTGCAGAGCTTGGAAATTGATGAGTGGCATTTGGTTTTGGGAGAAGCGGGCTTGACTGCAACATTGCTGGAACCGTTTCCGCCAAATGTGCGCCAAAAAGTTCGGGGGGCGATCGCAAATCTCGATCGAATTGCCTTGGAAACTTTGCCGCTGTCAACCGAATTGCGAGAAAGAGCACTGTTGTTATTTGACTTGCGCGGCCGCCCAGAAGATGTGTTGCCAATTGTTGCCAAGCTGGATTTAGATTTGCCGCAGCAAGCCGCGTTAAATAATCTCAAATCGGCGATCGAATTGCTGCACCAATGTCAATCAAAAATTCCCAATCTCAAATCCCACATTCACCTCGATTTGAGTTTAATTCAAACCTTTGACTACTACACGGGAATTGTGTTTGAAGTTGTCAGCAGCAGCAAGACAGGACAGCGAGTTTTAGGACAAGGGGGACGCTACGACCAACTGTTGGGACTGTTCGATCCGCAAGGGCAAAATTCCCCCGGCATCGGGTTTTGTCTGAATATTGAAGATTTGCACCAAGTTTTGCTGACAGAGGGACAATTGCCCACCCAGACGCCTGCTAGCGACTGGTTGGTTGTGGCTCAAACTCCTGAAGCTAGTGCCGCCGCGTTTGCTTACGCTCGCAAACTCCGAGACTCTAGTCACCTAGTTCGGGTAGAAATAGATTTGGAGAGTCGGGAGACAGAGGAGGCGGCGCGGGAATTCGCGCGCGATCGACGAATTGCTCAAATTGCTTGGGTAAATGCCGAAGGATTGCCAACAATTGAAACGGTAAATTAGGCTAATTGGTAATTGGTAATTGGTTAAAAATCACCTGATATGATATTATGTATCCTGCTGATTGAGATCAGGTTTTGCCAATTACTAATTGCTAATCCCCTATCTAACTAAAATCTTTTGAGAGAACACTATGGCACACACTATTGTTACGAATATTTGCGAGGGAATTGCTGATTGCGTCGGCGCTTGTCCGGTTGCTTGCATTCACCCCGGCCCCGGCAAAAATGTCAAGGGTACTGATTGGTTTTGGATTGATTTTGATACCTGTATTGACTGCGGTATTTGTTTGCAGGTGTGTCCTGTCGAAGGTGCGATCGTTCCAGATGAGCGGCCTGAGTTACAGCAAACTCCGACTTGATTGAATTAACTCTTTTTCCCCTTTTCTTCTCTTCCTTTGTTTCCTAAGCGTCTTCGCGGTTCGTTAAATTTATATAGGAACTTTTTTTACGAACCGCAGAGGCCGCAGAGGACACAGAGAAGAAGTTGAGAAAGAACGAAAAAATCTAACGTTGAGATATCTTAAGTGCAGGTAATTAGTTATGCTACTTTTAGATCCAAAAACTCTCGATCCAGCGACTGAACAGCGCATAATTCTATATGATGTGACTTGGAAGCAATACGAACAACTTTCCGATATGTTTGTCGATGAATTTCCAAGGATGATCTACTTGGAAGGAACGTTAGAAATTATTATGACGACTTCGCCAGAACATGAAAGGCTTAAGAAAATTATTGCCCGGTTGATAGAAACCTATGCAGTTGAAAGGCTAATTAATCTCAACGGTTACGGAAGTGCTACATTTCGCCGCGAAGCTGTGAGACGGGGTGCCGAACCCGATGAGTGTTACTGCTTGGGTGCACTTGCAGAAATCCCTGATATTGCGATCGAAATTGCTCTCACTAGCGGCGGTGTTGACAAACTAGAAGTGTATCGCGGTTTGCAGGTTCCTGAAGTCTGGTTTTGGGCTAACGATCAATTTTCTCTTTACCGCTTGCGGGAGTCTGGTTATGAGTTAATTTCGAGGAGTGAATTTTTGCCTGAGTTAGACTTTTCTGTATTGAGCCAATATGTAGGATATGTTAACCAAACTGAAGCTGTTATTGCTTATAGAACTGTTTTGCAAACAGTTACAGGAACCTCAAATTAATAGACATTTCCAGAAAAGCCAGTATTGAACAGGCAAGATGCCTGTTCCACAATTTAAAAAAAGCCCATCGCACTTTACAAAAAAAACTACAATAAAATCTACAATAAAATCCTATGCAGCCGATCGCACTTTCCGACTCTCACATTTTATCCATGCGAACCCACGCCGAAAGCGCTTATCCTGAAGAATGCTGCGGTTTGTTGCTCGGTCGAGTTACTGGCGATGTTAAAACTTTAGTGGAAGTTTGGCCGACTGACAATGCTTGGAGTGCGGAAGCTGAGGAGAATTGGCCGGAAGAAAAAGGATTGACAGAAAGACGCAGATATGCTATTAAGCCCGAAGATATGTTGCGGGCGATGAAACATGGGCGCGATCGCAGTCTGGATATTATCGGTATATATCATTCTCACACGGATTGTCCCGCAGTGCCCTCAGAGTGCGATCGGACATTGGCGTGGGCCGAATACTCTTATATCATTGTGTCCGTCCGACAAGGCTGTTCGGAAGACATCCGCAGTTGGAGTCTTGACGGAGAGGGGAACTTTCAAGCAGAGGAAATTCTCGCACAGGAACCGACTGAGATTAAGAAATAATTAGTAAAAATAACAAACAGGTAAAAATGCGAAAGATTCAGATAGGATGTAATTCAAAATCTGCGCTACACACAATATCATGCTAAATCCTAATCTGGAGGAGATCCAGCTCAACAAACAAGAATACGAACGCTACTCTCGCCACCTGATCCTGCCAGAAGTTGGATTGGATGGACAGAAGCGTCTCAAAGCTGCCAGCGTGCTCTGCATCGGTACGGGAGGCCTCGGTTCGCCGCTGCTGCTGTATTTAGCCGCAGCCGGTGTTGGCCGCATTGGGATTGTAGACTTTGATGTTGTAGACCATTCTAATTTGCAGCGGCAAGTAATTCACGGCACTTCTTGGGTTGGGAAACCGAAGATTGAGTCGGCTAAAAATCGGATTTTAGAAATTAATCCTTTTTGCCAAGTTGATTTGTACGAGACTCGCGTTAGTTCCGAAAATGCGATCGACATTGCCACTCCTTACGATATCATCATCGACGGCACGGACAATTTCCCGACTCGCTATTTGATGAACGACGTTTGCGTGCTTTTAAACAAGCCCAACGTCTACGGTTCCATCTTCCGATTTGAAGGGCAAGCAACAGTTTTCAACTACGAAGGCGGCCCGAATTATCGCGATTTGTACCCGGAACCCCCGCCTCCTGGGATGGTTCCTTCTTGTGCCGAAGGCGGTGTTTTAGGCGTTTTGTGCGGAGTTGTCGGGTCTATCCAAGCAACGGAAGCTATCAAGATTATCTTGGGTCAAGGCACTACTTTGAGCGGCCGACTGTTGCTTTACAATGCCTTAGATATGACGTTCCGCCAATTGAAACTGCGGCCTAATCCAGTGCGCCCGGTAATTGAAAAGTTAATTGATTACGAACAATTCTGCGGCATTCCTCAAGCTAAAGCGCAGGAAGCAAGTCAGCAAACGCAAATTCCTGAGATGACTGTCACGGAACTTAAGGAGTTAATCGACAGCGGCGCCAAGGATTTTGTATTGTTAGATGTTCGGAATCCCAACGAGTATCAAATTGCTCAAATTCCGGGGTCTGTTTTGGTTCCTTTACCGGATATCGAACACGGCCAAGGTGTTGAGAAAGTTAAGGAATTGTTGAACGGGCATCGCTTGATTGCACACTGCAAAATGGGCGGGCGTTCTGCGAAGGCTTTGGGCATTTTGAAGGAAGCTGGAATTGAGGGGATTAATGTTAAGGGCGGAATTACTGCTTGGAGTCAAGAAGTAGACTCGTCTGTTCCTCAATATTAAGTAGCAAAGCAGGACACGGCACCGTGCTTTTCGTCCTGTCAATTTAAGCCGAAAGCCCGCCAGTCTTCCCACTCACCCGTCAGTCCGCCAGGGACTGAAGTCCCTGGCTAATAGCGAAAGTCCTCTGAAGAGGACTAATGAGTTCTTCAGTCCTCTTCAGAGGACTTTCGCTTTGAGGCAGGGGTTTCAACCCCTGCCGGACTGTGGGTTTGACGTTAAGTTGACACGAAGCAGGACACGGCAATCCCGTGTCCCTACAAAAAACCCAGACTAACCCAACCCTTCAACTAACAAATTGCGAGCACTTTCCAACGCTTCCTGCAACTTACTTGCATCGCGTCCCCCAGCTTGCGCCAAATTCGGCCGCCCGCCGCCTTTTCCGCCGCAAATTTGAGCAATTCCCCCGATAAACTTGCCAGCTTGCAATCCTTTCTTATTGACTTCAGGACTAAAAGCTGCCACCAAACTTACCTTGTCCGGTTCAGGAATTGATGCCAAAACAACCGCAGCATTTCCTAACTTTTGCTGCAACCTTTCCGCCGCAGTTTTCAGCGCTTCTGTATCCACATCACCCAATTGAGCTACAATGATTTTGAATTCGCCGATCGCCTCCGCCGCACTCAGCAACTGGTCGGATTTCGCGATCGCCAATTCCGACTTCACAGCAGCCAAATGTTTCTGAGTATCCTTCAACTCATTCTGCAAATTAGTAATCCGGTTCGGCAATTCTTCAGGCTTCGCCTTAAATCGATCGCCCAAATCGCGCACCACCTTATCCCGCACGTTCAAATAGTCCAAAACAGCTTGACCGGAAACCGCTTCAATCCTGCGAGTTCCCGCCGCTACCCCCGCTTCCGAAACAATCTTAAACAGCCCGATTTCTGCCGTATTGCTAACGTGAGTTCCCCCGCACAATTCCATCGAAACGCCGGGAAAATCGATCACCCGCACCACGTCGCCGTACTTCTCGCCAAACATCGCAGTCGCGCCTTTTTCTCTCGCAATGGCGATCGGCATTTCTGCAACGACTGCAGCGTGCGCCTCAGCAATCCAACTATTAACTAAATCCTCAATTTTATGCAACTCTTCTGGTGTGACAGCGCGCGGAGAATTGAAATCAAATCGCAATCTCTCTGACGATACCAGCGAACCAGCTTGCGAAATCGAATCGTCCACAATTTTCCGCAAAGCTGATTGTAATAAGTGAGTTGCTGTGTGGTTAGCCTGAACTCGGCGGCGGCTGCTATTGTCAATTTTCGCAGTAATACTATCGCCAACTCTCAGCGTTCCCCGTTCCACCAAGCCGAAATGCACGAAGAAATCCGATTCCTTCTTCACATCATCAACTCTTACCAACAAACCATCACCATTATCTCCGCTTTTCAAATAACCTTTATCCCCAATTTGTCCGCCGGATTCAGCATAAAACGGCGTTTGGTTCAAAACAACTTGTACCTCAGTGCCGGCCGCTGCTTCCTCGACAGATTTACCGTCAACTAAGATAACTTCCACCTCAGCTAAACTCGACAATTCAGCATAACCGACAAACTCAGTTCCCTGGATAGTTTCAGCCAACTTATCCAAAGAACCCTGCACCGTCAAATCGATTGTTTGGCGAGCATCTTTCGCGCGATTTTGCTGTTCCTTCATCGCCGCTTCAAAGCCGTCCAAATCCACAGTTATGCCCTGTTCCTCAGCAATTTCTTGAGTCAGTTCTAAGGGGAAACCGTAGGTATCGTAAAGAGTGAAAGCGTCTTGACCGCTGATTTGTTGGTTGGTTTGCTGTTTTGTACGATCGACAATTTCCTCCAGCAGCTTCTCTCCGCGTTCCAAAGTCTTGAGAAACTGCGCCTCTTCCCTTGCCAATTCCGCCTTAATTTGAGCTTCCCGCCGCCGCACGTTGGGATAAGCTGCTTCCGAAAGGGCGATCGCACTTTCAGCTACCCGCACCGTAAATTCGCCCTGAATTCCAATCAGTCGCCCGTGGCGCACCACCCGGCGAATCAACCGGCGCAAAATGTAACCCCGACCAACATTCGACGCGCGAATTTCGTCCGCAATCATGTGCACCACAGCCCGAATATGGTCGCCAATTACTTTCAGCGAAACCTTGACTTTTTCATCGCTATTGTGGTAATCAATCCCGGCAATTTCCGCCGCCGATTGAATGATCGGAAAAATCAAATCTGTTTCGTAATTATTGGGGACTTTCTGGAGGATTTGCGCCATCCGTTCCAGTCCCAAGCCAGTATCAATATTTTGATTTTGCAGCGGAGTTAAATTGCCCTCTGCATCTTTATTGTACTGCATGAAAACCAGGTTGTAGAATTCAATAAACCTGCTATCATCTTCGAGGTCAATATTGTCGCCTCTTTCTGGGTGAAAATCATAGTAAATCTCCGAGCACGGGCCGCAGGGGCCAGTCGGGCCGGATTGCCAGAAATTGTCATCTTCTCCCATGCGTTGAATCCGATCGCCCGGAATGCCAATTTCATCGCGCCAAATCGCAAAAGCTTCGTCATCTTCTCGGAAAACACTAACAACCAAATTCGACGCTGGTAAACCGAAAACTTCCGTGGAAAGTTCCCACGCCCAGGCGATCGCCTGTTTCTTGAAATAATCCCCGAAACTGAAGTTGCCCAACATCTCAAAAAACGTGTGGTGGCGGGCGGTGCGGCCGACGTTTTCGATGTCGTTGGTGCGGATGCACTTTTGAGAAGTCGTGGCGCGCGGTGATTCGGGGGTGCGCTGTCCGAGAAATATCGGCTTGAATTGTAGCATTCCGGCGATCGTCAGCAACACCGTCGGATCTTCTGGCACCAAAGAAGCACTCGGTAAGATTTTATGTCCTCGCTGGGCATAAAAGTCGAGGAATGTTTGGCGGATTTGGCTACCACTGAGAAACTTAGGAGAAATAGTCATGACAAGAACTGTTAAGAATGTAAAGATGTAGCAACAATAGAATTTATAGGACTTTTGCACGGGTGTCCAGAAACCGGGTTTTTCAACCAAAATACTTGCTTAAAATCCTCAATCTCGGTGAAAAAACCCGGTTTCTTTGTGGGCGAGTGCGTGAGTGCTAACTTACATCTATTTGGATATTCATATCATTATACTTAGTAATGTAAAGACCTATCAAGTTTTGCAAATAGTGCTTTACTCCTCGGAAAGCTCATGCTAACTTAATAATAGACACCGGGACAGGAAGAGAAAGGAGGTCGCTATATTTAGAAAGAAAGTTCGAGGATATAGACATGGTGTCTCCGGTCTAGATTCCGAGGCGCAGCTGAAATTAACCGAACACAACTTGAAATAGTGGCGAACTGCCGATCGAGCAGTCAAGCCAAACCGCAGTCGAGTCAGACGTAGTTGTAGTTGCGGATTAAGAGTAAAGCTGCACAAGTTGTAAACCCTAGTAAGTCACAGTTCTCAACCGGAAACACATCTCGTTTGTTAGAAAAAACAAAGTTCTCATATTATTGGGTCTGGTCGCTGTCGATCGGGCCCTATGAATTTTATAGGACGATCGCAGGATTCGAGGATTCGAGGGGGAGAGCTCGGCCGAGTTCGACTTTATAAGGAATGACAATTAAATAACTTACAATGCGTGATGGTTCTTGTGGGATGGGCGTCCCGCCCGTCCAGAAAGGGCGGGCTATAAGCCCAACCCCTACTCCCCAAAAACTTGTGTAAATTATTTAATTCGCGCTCCTAAGTGCTTTCTGCTCAAAGGCAGCATCCCTCCGAGCCGATCGGCGATCGATCGGTGCAGGTTTTGAGTTATATATTATATATAATGGCACGTGGAGCGCGCCCGCCTGCTTTTTGCCGGGACTCCAGCGCTGTGGTATGAGGCACTGTCAAGATGCGATATGATTGAGGATGTCACTCAAGACCTTAAAACCTACCCCGCTGTGCTGTATAGCAGCAAAATCAACGCTTCTATGAGCTTGCTGCAAGCCAAGGATAGCCAACCGCCATTTTTGGTGACAAGACCAGGCTCAAAAATTTGAATCTCAGGATATTTAGAGTCAAGACTCTAAAAAATCCCATCCCCGACGCATGGGTGAGAGTTCAAATAATAAAAGCCCGCCCACTCAAAAAAGCTAGTGCCACCAACAACGCTAGTAAATCACTAGCACAGTTCTTAAACTCACAATTTCCGGAGATTCCAGGTGCAAGTATGGCCGAAATAACTAAAGAAGAAATGCGCGAACGGCTGGGAAATATCGACCAGATTCGCGATATAATTTTCGGAGCGCAGCTTAGAGAATACGATAATCGCTTCGATAAAATAGATTCCGACTTGTCGATGATGCAGCAAGATATGCAAACTCGCATCGAACAAGTAAAAACTGTTCTTTCAGGAGAAATGAGGGCGGCTGTTGATTCGTTAGAAAAGAAAGTTAAATCGCTCACCTCAAACACCCAAGAAGAAAGCGCAGACATCCGCCAGCAAGTCGATCGCATTAACCGCAAATTCTCCAGCAGCATGGAAGCCCTCGACGAAGCTATCGACAATCAAACCAGTTCGCTGCGTGAGGAACTCTCCCAAACCAGAGAGCGACTATCTGAAGAAACCCGCACTTTGAAAACACAGGTTTTTGAAGAGCTCGATCGTCGCTTTTCTATGCTCAGAGATGTTAAAGTTTCTAGAGACGACATGGCAGAAATTCTGTTTGAACTCGGCATGAGGCTCAAAGGAACAGAATTTGTACCCGAACTTAAAGGCGTTGCGGATAATAAGTTAAATACCGAGTTTCTGTTGCCGGAGCGCCACCATAACGGATAATAACGCATGGCTTTACCGAAAGAAAATCCGGCTGACGACAATGAGTTAGAGGGTTTTGTTTCTCAACCTGACGAGTCTGCTGCCGATGCAGCAACCCAGCTAGAACCCTTGCTGAATCTGTTAGTCGATCTCAAAATTATTGCTGGTTCAAACCAGCAAAATGCAGATCGCGAAACTGACAGCAGCGACAAAAATAATCAAGCTGGGGCCCTCGGCGGGTTGATGGATTTGTTAGGTATTTCTGAGCAAGCGCCAGAGGAAGTTGCAGCGAGTGTTCCGCCAAAAACTGGGGATCGCGAACCGGAGTCTACTGATTCTGCTAATGCAGACGAACCTAAAAGTCTGCTATTCGCTACTCACAGACTTAATAGTTCAGAACTGGAAAAAGACTATTCCTCAGCTAAAACTATAGATGTTTCCGCGATCGCCCAGCCGGATTTGGAGGAGGAATCACAGCCTGTCGAAGAATTGTCTAACTTGACAATGAAAGATTCTCTACAGTACGTACAGGCTCAAAAATCCCACAAGCTCGATCGGCATTTACAGGATTTTTCCGCTCCCGAAACCGAGTCAAAACCCTCGGAAATTCCCGATAATCCCATAGTTTCCACAGTCTCAGAGCCACCAGAAAAGGGATATTTAGATGCTGCGGTGGCTTCGGATCTAGAAATCCCAAACTTACGAGAACAGCCAGCAGAAATATTAGGTCAAATTAAACAGGATTTAAATGAAGCCGACAGCGCGATGGAAAGGCTGCAAAATCTGATGTTCGGCTCAAAAATGTCGGATATCGAGCAAGTCAAAAACCTGCTGGCAGAAAACGATTTGCCGGGGGTGCGCCACCTGATGGCCACAATCGACGATAAATTAGGAAAATTGGAGCACCAAATCTACGAGCCCCAAGAGTTGATTGAGTTGATGCTGCCTTGGATCGCAGAAATTCTCAGTCGCAAAGTGGCCGATTCCAGGGAAGAAGTTGTTAAGGCGATCGTGCCGATTATTGACGAAGTGATTAGGGCAAAAACTGTCGAAAACAAGTCGGCAATGAGTGCGGCAATAGCTGAGCTGCTTCCCGACGCACTTGCTCAACAAATAGTGAATTCGCCAGCGGATATTGCTAAGGCGATCGCCCCAGAAATTGGTCTGGCAATTAAAGAGCAAATTCGCCTTGACCAAGAGTCGATCGCCCAAGCCCTTGCACCGGAAATGGGCAAAGCGATTACAGCCCAAATAAAACTCGAACGCGACTCTATGGTGGATGCCCTCTATCCCGTAATTGGCAGTACAATTTCCCGATACATGGCAGAAGCTATCAAGACAATCAATGAAAAAGTGTCAAATGCCATCAGCGTCGAAGGATTCCAAAGAAAAATTCGCTCCAAAGTACAAGGAGTCTCCGAAGCTGAATTAATCCTCAAAGAATCAATACCCTTTACCGTCCAAGCAGCATTCTTAATTCACAAAGCATCAGGCTTGATTATTTCCGAAGATCAAAACTCAGAAAGCTACCAGTTAGAATCAGAAATGGTAGCAGGAATGCTCACAGCTATTCGCAGCTTTGTTAACGAGTGCATCGTGCGGCCGGGAGAATCTTCCGAACTAAATCAAATTGAATACGGCGACTCAAAAATTATCCTAGAAGTAGCGGGATATTGCTACATGGCCGTCGTGATTAAAGGAGAACCGCCCCACTTATTCATCAAAAAAATACGACAAACCGTTACTAATCTCATCCTTAATTATGCTAAAGTAATTCACGAGTTTAACGGCGACCCCGATACTATACCGGAGTCGCTGCACCCGTACATAAAAAGTTTATTCGACCCGCTGCAAAGGGAAAAATCAACAAAACCCCCGATCGCCCTAGCGGCTATCAGTTTAGCCGCCATCAGCTTAATCTTAGTACCTTGGGGAATTTATCAGTATCGCAGCAGCGTGGAGCGACGCCTCGAAGCAAATGCCATCGCAGCTTTAGCCTCCACTCCCCAATTAGCAGTTTACCGCTTAGATGTTGCAGTTGATGGCAAAACTTTAAAGCTAACCGGAAAGTTGCCCAATCAAGAATTGCGGGCACAAGCTGCAAAAATAGCCGCATCAACTGCCCCCCAATTGCAATTAGATAATAGAATTCTAGCTGTAGATGTCCCCCCAGACCCAGTTTTGACGGCGGCCGAGGTGCAGCGGATTACCGCTGTTTTGAATCAGAAAGAGGGCGTTTCTATTTCTACGCGGTATGGCGATCGTAAAGTGACAGTAGAGGGTAGCGTTAGAGATGGTGCAGACGCACAGAAAATAGCTCAGTCCCTGAAGCAAATTCCCGGTGTTGAGTCGGTGATTAGCACAATTAAATTAGATCCGCTGAAAATTACAAGCCGCATTTACTTCCAGCAAGGAACGGCAAAATTAGACCCTACATACGGAGAAATCATCGCCAGTGTCAAAAATTTCATGGATCAATATCCTCAAAAACATATTAAGATAATTGGGCACAGCGATCGAACTGGGGAACTTGCCACAAATCAACGGTTGTCACTCCAGCGTGCCACAGCAGTGCAAGAGGCTTTAGTGCGGCAAGGTGCTGACCCCAAGCGCCTTGTCGCGATTGGCAGCCCACATCCTCCTTCCGGCTTGGAACCCAATCAACCGCTACTTTTAAGCAGATGTGTGCTATTTGAACCAATAACTAAGACCATAAACAGCAACTAATTATGTCAGTTACTATATCTAAAAAAATGTGCATGATTGGGGATTTCGGCGTGGGTAAAACTAGCCTAATCCGCCGTTTTGTCGATCGGCAATTCAGCGACCAATACCTCTCCACAGTAGGAGTAAAAATTTCCAGCAAAATCGTAGAATTAGAAAGCGTAAAACAGCGGGAAAACGTGACTGCAAAGTTGCTTATTTGGGACTTAGAAGGGCATACAAAATTCAAAGGAATAGCACCGACTTACTTGCAGGGAGCTAGCGGCGCTTTAATCGTTGCCGATGTCAGCCGATCCGAAACAGTTGAGCGAATCTCCGAACACATTCAGCTTTATTCTTCCGTCAATCCTAAAGGGTCAATTATCGTCGCTTTGAACAAAGTAGACTTAATTGACGAGGAAAAATTGGCGCTGCTAGTGGAAATGTCCCATGCGATAGGTCAAGACAAAGTAATAGCAGTTTGCACGACATCTGCTAAAACCGGCAAAGACGTTGACGAAATTTTCTACAAACTAGCTTACACAATGGTAGAACAAGTATGAACCTCCTGTTAAGAAAGCTGTTAGGCCCGCGACAAACACAGTATTTTCTAGTAAATCACCATTTCATCATTCAGGAAACCTCCGCCGAAGTGCAGCATTATGCTGATATTCCGGGCCAGGCTATACCCGGTGCAGATGCTCGCCTGAGTTTTCCCGAACTGATTGGCATTGAAAATATCCTCATGTCCATCATTATGGGACGGCTGCCCGGTTTTGAAGTCAAAGGTATCGCTCGGTTTGCCGACCCAAACCGCCCTTTATACTTTGATATGTTGGCTATCAAATATGAAGAAGAACAAGAAGATGTGCCAAGTAAATTGCTAATTTTGATTGAAGATACCACCGAAAAGATGGTCATGAAGCAATCGTTGATTCAGAGGGCGAATGAAGCTAATCTTTTGGTTAGTGCCTTAGCCGCTTCTAAAGATTATATAGATAAAGTTATTCGTTCGATGGGTGATGCTTTGTTGGTGACAACAACATTAGGAAATATCAAAAAAATCAATCAATCTGCCCAATGGTTATTTGGGTATAGCGAAGCAGAATTAATCGGCAACCCCCTGTCCAGAATAGTAGTCGAAGAAACATTAATTTACCAAGCTCGCCACCGATATATTTTGTCTCAAAAAGAGCTACGTAGAGAACTAGAAATAGTCTGCACTACTAAAGCAGGAGAAAAAATTTGGGTAGAATTTTCCTGTTCGGCAGTTCAGACAGAATTAGAGGGACTTTACGATTTCATTTATATAGGTAGGGACATCACAGAACGCAAACAACAAGAAATAGAAATTCGCCGCTCTTTGGCAAAAGAGCAAGAACTCAGACAGGTAAAATCTCGTTTTTTCTCGATGATTGCTCACGAATTTGGCAATCCTTTAAGTACAGTATTATTTGCTACTAAAATCCTCCAAGACTACGGCGACGATATCACCCACGCGGAAAAACAACAATACCTGCAACACGTTAAATCAGCATCTCAACAAATGGCTCAGCTATTAGATGACGTGCGGTTGCTCAGCAGCGCCGAAGCAGGAAAACTCGAATTCTATCCCGCACCAGTTGACTTAAAAAAATTTTGCAGCGAGTTAGTAGAATTCATTAAAATTAGTTATGGGAAAAATCATACAATTAACTTTATTTATCAAGAATTAGTTACGCCAGCGAAAAAAGATGATACCGACTTACAGGAAACGGAACAGTTGCCCGCACTAGATCCCAAATTGCTGCGACACATCTTGACAAATTTGCTGTCAAATGCAGTCAAATATTCGCCCCTCGACAGCAATATTTATTTTGAATTAAATTGTCAGAATAATGAAGAAGCCACATTTAAAATTAAAGACGCAGGCATTGGCATTCCTCTCGAAGACCAAGAACAACTCTTTGAATCTTATTATCGAGCCAAAAATGTCGAAAAAATACCCGGTACAGGACTGGGTTTATCCATAGTCAAGCAGTGTGTAGATTTGCATGGAGGTCAAATCGAGTTTTCCAGCGAGATAGGGCTAGGCACTACCTTTTTAGTCAGAATTCCATTTAATAAACAGAGATAAATAGATTGATTTTAGATAATTCAATCCCTAGGGCGCATTCAATAATAAAAATCTCACATGAAAACCTTGTTAAAAAAACTGTTAGTTCCCCACCACTTGGAGTACCTAGCACTGGATAAAAACTTTTTTATCCAAGAAATCTCTCTACAAGTGCAGCAGTTTGCCGACTGTCCCGAGGAAGTAGTCGCCGGCAACGATGTTCGCATTCCCTTTCCCGAATTAGTGGGAACTGAAGAAATTTTAATCGATATTTTTGAAAAACGTTTGCCAAATTTTGAATTAAAAGCGATGACGCGACTATTAGAAAATGGTTCGCGGCTTTATTTTGATATGTATATCGTGGAGTTTAGCAATGACGAAAATTATCAGAGATTAATTATATTTTTTCAAGACGTAAGCGACAGGATGGCTTTAGAACAAACTCTAGTGCAAGCTACCAATGAAATGGATATTTTATTGAGTACCTTAGCCGCTACTAATAATTATGTTGAAAAAATTATTACTTCAATGGCTGAAGTTTTATTGGTAACAACAGCATCGGGAAAGATTAAAAAAGTCAATCAAGCGGCTCAAGATTTGTTCGGTTACAGCGAATCAGAATTAGTAGGCCAGCAAATAGACGCTCTTGCTGCTTTTGGCTCCTCTTTGCAAGCAGTTAGCCCAGATGAGCCTCAACAATCGCAAACTAATGCCGAAGTAATTTGCACGGCAAAAACCGGAGAAAAACTAACAGTTTCGTTTTCCTGTACGGCTATTTCGACTGACATTCAAGGCATTTCTAGTTCTTTGCCCACCCTTCAAGATTTCGTGTACATCGGCCGCGATGTCACAGATAAACAGCGCGCCCGCAAGCGACAAATAACTCAGTACATCGCTACTCGCATCCTGTCGGCATCCGAAACAATCAAAAAAGCTATAGCAGCAATTCTCCCTGTAATTTGCGACAGCTTGGGATGGGATACCGTCGAACTTTGGATGCCAGAATCCGGGGAAAAACTGCTGTCAGAAACTAAGAGAATAACTGCGGTTTCTGCTCCCAATTTGCTTCGCTGTGTCGCCAGTTGGACAAAACGCTCACTTTCGATCCCCAAATTTGCAGAATTTACCGAACAAATGACCTGTGCATTTGGCGAAGGATTGCCCGGTTTCGTTTGGGCTAGCGGTTCAGCTCAGTGGATTGCAGATGTCACAAAAAGTGACTGTTGTCTGCGTAGAGAAATCGCTGCTGAAGAAGGACTGCACGGAGCTTTTGGTTTCCCAATTTTGGGTGGCTACGAGGCGGAAAAATCGGCCCGGTCTGTTTTGGGCGTGATGATTTTATTCAGCAGGGAAGTGCAGTGCTTTGATGAAGAATTGCTCCAAACCATGGCAACAATCGGTAGCCAAATTGGTCAATTCATTAAGCGCAAGCAAGCTGAAATAGCTTTGCGGGAAAGCGAAGAACAACTGCGAGACTTATTTGAAAATGCTACTGACTTAATTCAAAGTATAGGAGCGGACGGTCATTTTTTGTATGTAAATCGGGCTTGGCGGGAAACTCTGGGCTACACCGAAACAGAAATTGCTCAAATGACTGTTTTTGATATCATTCATCCGAACAGCTCGCCTGAGTCTCTGGATATATTCTATAAAGCTATTACCAAAAAAACGATCAATGAAAATACATTGTATCCCGACTCTATTCAAACAATATTTATTACTAAAAATCACGAACAAATTTTGCTAGAAGGCAGCATAAGCTGTAAATTTGCGGAAGGTTCGCTAGTAGCGATTCGCGCTATTTTGCGAGACATTACTGCTCGAAAAATGGCCGAAGACGCCCTAGCAAAATCTGTATCCCTGCTGCAAGCAACTTTTGATTCTACTGCTGACGGTATTTTAGCTACTGACAGGAGCGGAAAAATAGTCACTTTCAATCGAGAATTTGTGGAAATGTGGGGCCTACCTAACGAAGTGATGGCACTCCGAAATGACGCCACAACGATCGCCTTTTTCCTGAATCAACTCAAAGACGCCCAAACATTTCAAGAGAGAATAGAATCGCTTTACGATCAGCCAGAAGCCGAAAGTTACGACTTGTTGGAATTTCAGGACGGCAGATTTTTTGAACGCTATTCGCAACCGCAGCGGCTGGGAGATAAAATTATCGGCCGAGTCTGGAGTTACCATGACATTACGGAACGCAAGCAAGCAGAAGATGCCCTGCGGGAAGAACAAGAAAAATCAGAAAAGCTGCTGTTAAATATCTTGCCCAAGGCAATAGCAGAACGCCTCAAGCAAAACGAAACTACTATTGCCGAATACTTTCCAGAAGTGACTGTTTTGTTCGCTGACATTGTGGGGTTTACTGCTTTGTCTGCCGTCATGAATCCGATCGAACTGGTGGATCTTCTGAATCAGATTTTCTCAGGATTTGACCTTTTGTGCGAACGGCATGGGTTAGAGAAAATCAAGACCATCGGCGACGCATACATGGCGGTTGGAGGGCTGCCTGAACCCAGGGCAGACCACGCAGAGGCGATCGCCCAAATGGCGCTAGATATGCAAGCAGAAATAGCCCGATTTAATGCTAGCCATAATAAATATTTTAGCATCCGCATCGGCATTCACAGCGGCCCGGTTGTGGCTGGAGTAATTGGCATAAAAAAGTTTATTTACGATTTGTGGGGCGACACAGTAAATATTGCTTCCCGCATGGAATCTCACGGTTTGCCTTGGCGGATTCAAGTCAGCGAAACTACTTATAAGTTATTGGAACACAAATATGTATTTCAGGAGCGGGGAACTATTGAAGTTAAGGGCAAAGGGGCAATGAAAACTTATCTGCTCCTTGGCCGAATATAAGGCAGGTCATCGGTCATCAGTCATCAGTCATCTGGCTGATGACTACAAGTGTTGCTAAAGTTAATTAACAATACTTTTTCACCAAGACTAATGGAACTTGCTAATTTGTCGGCCAATTTACGATCGCCCGACGAAGCTGTCGATCGCCATCCTGTGATGGTTGGGCCCTCAACTTCGCTCGCAGAGGCGATCGCCCTGATGCGTCGGACGAACAACCATTGCCCACTGCCTAATTCACCTGCATTTCCCGACTCAAACGAAACTGTAAAAGCATTTATTAGTTGCGTCTTAGTTGTCGATAAAAATCAGCTAGTCGGACTGCTAAGCCCGGAAGATGTGCTCAACTTAGCTGCGACCGAATATGGATGGCAAGGCATGAAAGTTGCCGACGCAATGACGCGGAATTTAATTGTTTTAAAAGAATCAGAATTTACAGATATTACTACCGCATTCAAGCTATTTTGTCAATACTCGATTGATTGCTTGCCAATTGTAGATGAACTGGGTCAGCCAGTAGGTTTAATCAGTGAAAAAAGTATTCGTCCAGCAATGTATAGCTGGATCGAGGCACTGCACCAAGAAGTGGCAAAACTCCAGGAACAATGCGAACTGTTAGAGGGCAATTGTGAACTAGAAAAAGTCAGCGATCGCCAAAATGCCGAAAATACCCTGCGGCAGAGCGAGGCGCGCTACCTGGCGATTGTGGAAGACCAAACCGAACTGATTTGCCGCTACCTCCCAGACGGTAAAATAACTTTTGTCAATCAAGCTTATTGCCGTTATTTCGGCGTGCAGCCGATCGACTTACTAGGCAAATGCTTCATGTCGCTGCTGCCAGAAGCAGACCGAGAATTTTTTCAACAGCAATATACTTCTGTGTCTCCCGACAACCCTATTTTTACCTGCGAGCACCAAGTAATTTTGCCGAGCGGGGAAATTCGCTGGCACCAGTGGATCGATCGGGCTATATTCAACGAGAGCGGACAAATCGTCGAGTATCAAGCTGCAGGCAGGGATGTCACGGATCGCAAACAAGCAGAAATCGCTTTGCAGCAGCTCAATGCAGAGTTAGAACTGAGAGTGCAGCAGCGGACACAATGGTACGAACTGGCAGTATCGGCCGGCAAAGTGGGGGTTTGGGACTGGAATTTGCAAACCGATGAAATCTACATTGCTCCCTCTTTGAAAGCTTTGTTGGGCTATCAAGACACAGAGATTCCTAACCGCATGGAAAATTGGGCATCTCACGTTCATCCCGACGATCGAGTTGCCGTCGCCGAAGCAGTAAATGCTTATTTAGAAGGTTTGACAGAAATTTATGAAGTAGAACACCGGATGGTGCGTAAAGACGGCAGCACCTGCTGGATACTAGCCCGTGGCAGCGCGATTCGATCGGCTTCTGGCAGGGCTTTCCGCCTGACTGGCACTGACACTGACATTACCGATCGCAAATTGACGGAAGAAAAACTCCAAAACTCCGAAGCCGAACTGCTGGCGCTGTTTAACGCCATGACGGATATCGTCCTGGTTTTCGACGCAAGCGGCCGCTACCTCAAAATCGCCCCCACGGCTCCCGAACTGCTGTACAAACCGGCTCCTGAAGTGCTGGGCAAAACCCTCGCCGAAATCTTCCCAGAAGCGGAAGCTAATTTTGCCCTCGGCCACATTCGCCAAACATTGGCATCTGGGGAAACCCACAGAATTGAATACAGGATGGAAATTGGCTGCAAGTTATTTTGGTTTGATGCCAGTATTTCGCCCCTGGAGCTCGATCGGGTGATGTGGGTAGCCCGAGACATTACCGCTCGCAAACACGCAGAAGCTGCACTGCAAAAGAGCGAGGAAAAGTTTCGCAACTTATTTGACGATGCTCCGATCGCGCTTGGTTTGGCAAGCGTGCGCGACTTCCGCACGATCAAAGTGAATGAAGCTCACCGCCAGATGTTGGGCTACAGCGATTCGGAGTTGGCTAGCATGACTTTTAGTGAACTCACGCATCCAGAAGATTTACACGCAGATGTAGAGGAAGTCAAGCAGTTGATCTGTGGCAAAATTTCTCGCTTCCAAAGGGAAAAACGCTTGATTAAGAAGAATGGCGAGCTGATGTGGGCAAACTTGACGGTGACGCTGATCCGCGATCGCGAGGGCATTCCTCTCTACAGTATGGGGGCGATCGAAGATATCAGTTATCGTAAGCGAGCAGAAATGGAATTTCAGCAGTTAAAAGAACGCCTGCAATTTTTGCTGGGTTCTAATCCGGCGGTAATTTTTACAGCCGCACCGATGGGGGACTTTTGTACTACTTACATCAGCGACAACGTTCAGACAATCGTTGGCTACGACCCCCAAGAATTGTTAGCAGATTGTAAATTTTGGTCGAGCCGGATTCATCCTGAAGATCGGCCACAATTTTTAGTAAATTTTTCGGATTTGTCCGAGGGTAAAAATTGCATTTGCGAGTATCGTTTTCTACACCAAGACGGAAGTTACCGCTGGCTAAGGACGGAACTCAAACTATTGGTTGATAGCAGAGGTGTTCCGATCGAAATTATTGGTTATGCCGCGGATATCAGCAATTCTAAATATGCCGAACTCGCTAGGGGGCAGCAGTTCGAGCAAGAAAGGCTTGTGGAGGCGATCGCCCGTCGTGTGCGCCAGTCTTTGCAATTAGAGGAAATTCTCAACACTACCGTTGCCGAACTCCAGCAAGTATTATTAGCCGATCGAGTTTTGGTTTATCAACTTTTACCCGAAAATGGCGGGCGAGTCATTGCTGAAGCCGTTGCAGAAGGATGCAGCCAACTGGTGGATAAATGTTTTGGCGAAGAGGTTTTTCCGGCCCAAAGTTCTCAGCTTTATTTGCAAGGGCGAATTTGTGCGATCTCCCAACTAGATGATCCCTCCCTTACACCTTGTATGGCCCAGTTTATGAAACAGATTCAAGTTAGGGCCAAGTTAGTAGTGCCGATTATTCAGCACAGCCAAATTTGGGGATTGCTAATAGCCCACCAATGCGATCGCCCTCGTGAGTGGCAAGAATCGGAAATCAATTTATTTCAGCAGTTGGTAAATCAATTGGCGATCGCGATTCAGCAATCTCTACTTTACCAGCAACTGCAAGCTGAACTGAGCGATCGCAAACAAGCAGAAGCAAATTTGAAAAACTCCCTCAGAGAAAAAGAAATTTTGCTCAAAGAAATTCACCACCGCGTCAAAAACAACCTTTGCGTAGTTGCCAGTCTGTTAGAATTGCAATCGAACACAGTTGCCGACCCCCAAGTAAGCAAAATGTTTGAAGAAAGTCAGAATCGCCTTTATTCTATGGCTCTGATTCACGAAAAACTGTACCGTTCGACTAACCTAGCGCAAATTAATTTTGGCGAATATCTCGAAGATTTGGTAAGTAACTTGTTTCACTCTTACAATATTAGCAACAACCAAATTCAGTTGCAGGTATTAGCTGAGCCAATCTCCCTAAATCTTGAAACTGCTACTCCCTGCGGTTTAATTGCCAATGAATTGGTTTCAAATACGCTGAAACACGCTTTTCCTGATGGCACAACTGGTACAGTTAGTGTAGAATGCTATCAAACGGGCGATCGAGAAATCAACCTTTTAGTTAAGGACAACGGCATTGGCTTTCCTCAAAACTTAGATTTTCGGAAAACTCACTCGATGGGGTTTCAAGTTGTCTGCACTTTAACCGAGCAGTTAGAAGGAACAATCGAAATATCCAGAGAAGTTGGTACATCCTTTCACTTAAAATTTAACGAGTTAAACTACTTTCAAAGATTGTAACAATATGAGCTTGGTCGAAAAACCAATTAAGATTTTGATTGTCGAAGACGAACTGTTAATTGCTAAAAACTTATCCCCTAAATTAGAAAAATTGGGATATCAAATTGCCGATATCGTTTCTTCTGGAGCGGATGCCATCCAGCGCGCCCGCGAACTAAGACCAGATTTAATTTTAATGGACATAGTTATCAAAGGCGACATTGACGGCATAGAAACAGCAGCAATAATTAATCAAGAATTAGATATACCAATTATCTATACAACTGCCTATGCTGACGACGAAACTTTGCAGCGAGCCGAAAATACTGGTTCTTACGGCTACCTGCTCAAACCTTTTAAAGAAAGAGAAATGCACGCCACTATCAAGATAGCACTGAGCAAACATCAAGAAGCTGTTATCCTGAAAAAATTAATGGCATTAGCAGCAGAAAAAAGCGAAAATAGATCGCGCTTTATTTCGATGGCATACCACGACTTAAATACTCCTTTAACTACTATACAGTTATCGGCTGAAATGCTAGAAGATAGCGACTTGCAGAGAACCACCGGAACGAAAAATAAAAATGTTGATCGCATTAAAAAAGCCGTCAGTAATATGAGTGGGTTGCTGGAAGATATTTTAATGCTTAGCAAAGCAGAATCAGGCAAAATCTCCTTAAATTTAAATCTGATTAATGCGACGGATTTATGCAATTCTATTTTAGAAGAACTGCAACCTATCGTCACCGACAAGCACCTAGTACATTTCCGCAGTCACACAAATCCGCTGCACGCCAATCTTGATGCCAAACTACTGCACCACCTTCTGACTAATTTGCTTTCAAACGCTATTAAATATTCTCCAAACGGCGGCAAGGTAAGTTTAGACTTAAGCTGCGAAAACCAACAAATAATTTTGTGCGTTCGAGATGAGGGAATTGGGATGACAGCGGAATATCAAGAAAAACTATTTCAGCAGTTTGAACGGGGTGCTAATGTAGGCAAAATTAAGGGATCGGGTTTGGGACTCTGCATTGTCAAACACATAGTTGACCTGCACGGCGGTACAATAAGTGTGGAAAGTGCGATCGACAAAGGTACTACATTTATTGTCACGCTGCCTTTGGTAGTCATTAGTCAGTAGTCAGTAGTCAGTAGTCAGTAGTCAGTAGTCAGTAGTCATTAGTCATCTATCCTTCTTCCTGACATCCGTTACATCCGTCGAGCGAATCCGTTGCCGAACTTTCTTCTGCGATAAATCGACTAGGAGACAAAAGCGCCATCGCCCTATCTTCTTCTCCCCCCGCCCAATTAGCAAATCGCTCAGCCAAAGCAGGTACAATAGCCAAAGGATTGCTGAGACCCGAAAAAACGTTCAATCCAGGGCGATCGGCGATCGGCCCCACTACAGGCAAATTATCAGCGCTAAATGCCACACTACACTCGTGCCAAGTTGCAGGTAAACCTGCCAAATCAGGCAAAACCTTGCCGATTCCTGCACGAATTGCCGTTTCGCTGGTTTCTCGATCGACTTTAGCATTCAAATCGCTCAAAGTGCGCGACAATTGCCCGATCCGCAAACTGCTATCATTAAATTGAATGGCACCCGAATCTAAAATCGGCGGCTGTAACTCTTTACCCGGTTCATCCCAAAGAAAATCCACCTCATTTCTACTCGATTCAGCTTCCAATTCAAAACGTTTTAATACCGCAGGCATCACCAAAGTCCTGAGTTTCAAATCCACAGGTGCAGTTTCCAAAATCTCCGTGCGAGTAAAATAAACTCCCACAGAAACACTAGCGGCTTTCAGTAAACTCCGACTCCAACCTCCAGCACAAATAACCGTATTTTCGCAGGCATAACTTTCCTGTACCGTCTTAACTCCCGAAATCCGATTTCCCTCTTCTATAAACCCAATTACTTCAGCAAATTCTATAGTTCCTCCCAACCGCAGAAACCCTTGACAATAAGCTTTATTTGTGGCATTCGGCGAAATGTGACCGTGACGCACAGTCAGAGCTCCGGCGATCGCGCTTTTATTCAGCAAAGGTTCCAACTCGCCAGCTTCTGCAACACTCAAAAGCTGCGGAACGATCGCAAAATGCGCGTAATTAGCCGCCACTTTTTCTACATCAGTACCCGCATCAATTGTCAGCAACAAATCCAACTCGCGAAACTCAGTATCAGCATCTAATTGGGCCGATAAATGGCGGTGGCGTTCGATACCTTCCCGACACAATTGCCGCGTTAAATCAGTCGTTCCCGACCAATAAGCCAAGCCACCATAACTAAAACGAGTAGCATTTTGCATGGTAGCATCTCGTTCCAAAAGCAGCACAGCAAAACCTTTTTTTGCCAGTTCGTAACTCAGTGACGCACCCGTAATGCCACCGCCGACAACAATCCAATCGTAACTTTTCATGGGCAACTCAAAGGAAATGAAAATATCATGCTTAGATTTTAGCTTAGTTTTTTCGGAACAAATCGAAAAACCTCTACCTACAGGAAGAGGCTGTCTGCGATCGCCCTAACTGAAACTTCCACCCGTCGGGAGATGTTTACCTAGAGAGATTTTTCGTTCAATAGTAGGAATTAGAGTCAGCAAAAAATTAGAAATACCAGAGAGGTTTTTATGAGTATCGACAAACCAGGCAAAGATATGGAGCGCACGGTCAATCCGGGCGATCGTATTTCCGACAAACCGCAAACCATTGAAGAAAAAGCGCAGCAACTGGCGGTAGACCACGTACCCGACATCGTGGGAGATGTTGTTACAGTTCCAACTTATGTAATCGTCGAAGAACCCGATGGGGAAAAGAAAGCTTTGCACCACGTCAAAGACGCCGACGAAATTTCCGACGTAATTCGGCAGGCCCGCGTTGACGAAAATGGCGAGCGGGTTTGGGATTAAGTTCAATCCAATAAAAACGGGTTTTTTGTACAAAAGTTATCGTAGAAATCATGGAAACAAATCCCAGAAATAGTACGCCCTATCCCAATCTTCCGCCGATTCTAGAAAGTCACGATACAGAGTACCGCGACGCCGGTATTACGAGTACGCTTTCAGTTGCAGGCCATCCCATCCACCCCATCATCGTCATCTTTCCGGTAGCCTTTTTAGTAGGAGCCGCCGGCACTGATGTCGGTTATTGGCTGACAAGCGATCCGTTTTGGGCGAGAGCTTCGGTTTGGCTGATGGGTGTCGGTTTTGCTGCGGGGATTTTGGCCGCAATCACGGGCTTTTTAGATTTTTTCAAAGTTAAAAGAGTGCGCGATCGCAGTGCCGGTTGGTTGCACATGGGTGGCAATGTGGCGGTTATGGTACTTACCCTGATTAACTTGCTGTTGCGACAAGGAAATCCGGCTGAGCCGATCGTATACACAGGTTTAGCAATATCGATCGTCGTAGCAACTTTGCTGGGCGTTACAGGCTGGTTCGGCGGCGAACTAAGTTTTCGCCACAAAATCGGCGTCATCGGCCCTACCAGTCATAATTCCTAGGTTTCCGATCATTTTTAGTAGGGAATTCCGTCCCTCTTCATTGGATAATTTAGGACTAAAATCTTGACTACAAACTTAAAGATTGTCCCAGCCAATTGAGATAAGCATCGCTGCCAGCGATAATAGGAAGAGCAATAATTTCGGGAACTTCATAGGAATGGAGTTCCTGAACTTTTGTTTTTAAAGCATCAAATTTAGCCAAATCAGTTTTAATCAGCAACTGCCACTCTGACTCGGAATGAATCTCGCCTTGCCAACTATAAATCGAGCGAATTGGTGACAAACTCACACAAGCAGCCAGCTTGTTTTCAACTAGAGATTTCGCGAGATTCTCCGCCTCCGCCTCCGATGCCGCAGTTACCAGCACCACCCCAAAATTAATTGTCATAGTAATCAGTGAACAGTCAATCGATTTTAGATTTTAGATTTTAGATTTTAGATTTTAGCATTGACTTGCGCGAGATAAATTCGGGGGATCCTTTATCGGATACAGGTTTTTTATTTCTGGACAGATGAATCACGTGGCGGGTATCCTGGATGCTTGATTGTCAACAGTCAACAGTCAACAGTCAACAATCAACCGTTAATCTCATTAACTTCCCAAGAATTGACTCTGCCAGCCCCAGCTAAGGAAAAATAGCGCCTAGTAGATTCCGGCAAAATAGCTCCCGTCAACAAAGCATTATCTAAATTAGTTCCTATTAACGTCGCCTCGCTCAAATCTGCCGCCATCAAATCTGCTTGACACAACTTTGCCCAATTCAGATTTGCCCCTCTCAAACAACTTCCCCTCAACTTAGCCCCGGTTAAGTTTGCACCCGCCAACTTCACCCCACGCAACTGAGCCGCGCTGAAATTTGCGCCCGCCAAATTCGAGCCTTCCAAATTAGCTCCCATTAATTTAGCTTCGCTCACGTTAACGCCGCTCAAATCTACACCGCAAAGATTCACCCCTGTCAACTGCGCTCGCCGCAGACTGACTCCGGTTAATTGAGCTCCAAAAAGTTTTGCACTATTGAGCCTTGCACCGTAAAGGTTGGCCCACTTAAAATTAGCTCCCGTCAGATTCGCGCCCAGCAAGTTAACTAATTGCAAGTCGGCGCTGCATAAATTGGCATTCCACAACACAGCACCGCGCAGGTTTGCGCCAGTTAAAGTTGCGCCGCTTAACTTTACCTTGGGCATTTTGGCTTTTACCAAAAAAGCTCCACTCAAATTAGCTTTTGTCAAATCTGCACCAGAGAGTTGGGTTTCACCCATTTTGGCAAAACTCAGATTTGTTCTGTGCATCTGTGCATCTTTGAGTGTGGCTTTTGTGAGAAACGCCCTACTGAGGTTCGCCCCGGAAAGATTAGCTCGCGAAAGGTTGACTCCGATTAAGATTGCTCCGCTGAGGTTTTTCCCGCTGAGGTCGGCTCCAGTAAAGTCTCTTTGTCCTTTTTCGTAATTGTTGAGCAGTTCACTAACTTCCATAGGGCGTTATACCTTCTATGATTGGGGGGTTTCGATCCAGAAATCTTTACTGTTAAGGTTGTTTCAGAAAGGAAACTGTTTCAGAAAGGAAACTGTTTTAGCGTTTGCCTCAAACGGTATAAATTTCATTAACATCACTTTCTGTTTAAAGGCAATCTCTTAATAAAGATTTTATATCTTCCTCGCGGTAGCGATCGCCCTTTCGGTATTTTTGAATTAAAAGTTAATGTTTCTTGACATAGATAGTCATTCCTTAAGGCTCGACCGTTATTCGCAACTTCAGGCGCAGCGTGCCCTTGAATCCTGCAGGAGGTTGCCAGGAACTCAAGGCCCTCTTGAGAGCCTCTACGGCGTCTGTTGCTTGCAGCGTCGAGGTTTTAGTGTCGAGCGCCAATCGGGCAACGCGGCCGTCTTGTACCAATAACTTCCACACCGTTTCACCGCTAACCCCCGCCGGGAGATTAACAGATTGCAGGTATTGACTCAAAGCCGCGATCGCCTCGGCATCCAACCCTTCGACGCTAACTACTTGAAGGCGAGAAGCCAAAGGCTTCGGGCGTTGCAACTCACCGTAACCTTGCTGCGGCGCCATAGCAGGAGCTGGACTCACCGGTGCCGAGTTGCGATTCGAGGTAACGCTGCGAGTGCCGCCTCTAGTTGGCTCTGCCCCCTCGGACTCGAAAATACCCTCATAGCTGACACCCTGCGGCAATTCCACAGGCACTTGCACGCGGCGACGAGATCCATCGGGTTCCACTCGCACTTCTTCGCTCACAGCCACAAAAGCCGTGTATTCCGACAGCAAGCGATAAGTCAGAGCAGTATTAGTCACAGCTTCCACCAGAGATTTAGTCTCACCACCAAACATTTGATTCATTAAATCTTTAATGCGCGATCGCCCCCAAAGTTGAGCTACCGCCGGATTGCCAAAATCCGTAGCGGTTGCTGCGACGGAAGTAGACTCTCGCTGCCGCCCGCCGGATTGAGCAAAATTAACCGGTAAAACTTGCTCGTAAGCTTTGCCGCCCGCCAGAGTGCCGCGGATGCGAAGTTGGCCGGGGGCTCGATCGCTCTTTTTGCCAAACAAAACCAGCGGCCCACTCGCAAACAAGTCTGGGGGTGCGATCGGATAAATCTCCGGTTTTTCCCCCACTCCTTCCCAACTAATTTGAATATTAGTCAATACCGGACGATTAATTTCACGAAAAAACTTTTCTGTCGCTTCTGCCGACGGTTCATCTTGACGAATTACTTGAGAAGTGCCTCTTCCCACTTCCGCCAAACGGTTGAGCAAAAACCGATTCACCGAACCGCCAACACCAAAACTATAAAGTCGATTTCCTGGTTTCAGACTCTGCTGAACCAGAGCCAGCACTTCATTTTCATTACCAATGTAACCATCCGTAATTAATACAATACTCCGCAGCCTTCCCGTAGCCGCCGCCGGAAAATTCATCACTGCTTGAAGGCCGTTAAGCAGTTCACTGCCTCCGTTAGCCTGCAACTTTTCGATATAATTAATTGCGCTTTGTCGATTTTCTGCCGTATTCGCTAAAGGAGTAGTTGAAAGCGCTTGCGTAGTATTGGCAAAATCAATAATAGTAAAAGTATCGTTGGAATTCAATCCTTGAATAAAGCGGCGCATCAACTCCTTAGATTTTGCCAGCGGTTCGCCCTTTTGAGAACCGGAAGTATCCATCAAAAACACGACATCTTTAGGTACAATTTCATTAGTTTTGTAATTTAATGCCGGAATTAAATAAGTAGCAAAATGACCGCCCCGCTGGTCGGATTGAGTCAAGACAGTTGCGCGCGTATTTTCGCCCGCCACTCGATAGCGCAAAATTAAATCTTTATTGGGAATTGTGTCAGAATTGGCTAATTGGACTTGCACAATATTTCCCCTGCGGTCAGTTGTAATTTGATGGGAAGTAGAGCGGACATCGCCGATCGCAACTCCGGCATCTATTTCTACCGAAACAGCAATATTGTGACCCGATCGCGCTCCCGGAGGCAAAACAGGCGGGTTAATGCGATCGCCCCCCCTTAGCAAGGGGGGGTTGGGGGGGGTCGTATTTCCCGAAATATAGCGAGGCCCTACCACCATTGGAAACACAAATTCGTAATCGCCGCCGACAAATTTGAGACTTTCGGTGTAGCGAATCGTAACTTCAATTTTTTCTCCAGGTTTGATATTAGCCAGAGACTGAGTAAAAATATTGGATCGTTCTTGTTCCAACAAACCTGCACTCCGGCCTTGCTTTCTGGCTTGTTCGTACATTTCCACAGCTTCCTCGCGGCGTTTGATATCAGCTTTAATAATTCGTGAGCCTATTTTAATTTCCATATCATCCACCGCCGCTTCATCGGGCAAAGGAAATACATAAACAGCTTCTATAGATTCGGGAAAAGGATTTTCAAACTTCTGAACAACTTCGACGCGGGAGATATTGCCAGCTATTTTGGCTTTAACTTCAGTCTGTTTCAGAGGAAAGACTTGTTCTGGCGTCGTGTTGGGAGTTTTGACGAACAAACCGCCGACTGGACAGGGAGTTTCGGGCGATCGTCCGCCATTGCAATTAACATCGTTACTAGCGATGATTTTCGGCGACACAGACGAATAATTTTCCCCAGGATCTTTTGCCCGCGCTGCATTGGGAGCGCCCCACGCGCCACACTCGTTAGCGAAGCCCTCGAAGAGGAGCGCAGCGAGCAATGCCATACCAGTACAAAGCAACCGTTGAGGGGAGAGAACGCAGACAAACTTCATAGCAGTTGTTTTTTAGCAGACTTGAGGTGCTTTGTTTACCATGACTTTACGATTGCCGAAACGTTCCTGAGTTAGCTTTTTGGGAAAAATGACTGAGCGCGTAGGGCTGATTTTAGATTTTAGATTTTAGATTAACTCTACAGGCGCTCATGGGGGAGTGGAACTTTTGTCTAGACTGCTGTGGGCTTGCATCCGTATTTGGGTGAAGTCGGTTGGGGCGATCGTCCGCGAACCCAACCTAGAAGATTGTATGATAGTTAAATAATTAAATAACTCTAACCTCAACCTCTCAATCTCTAATAAATTGAAAAAGCCATGAATTTTATTAACCCCAAAACCGACTTTGCATTTAAAAAAATCTTCGGCTCGGCTGACAGCAAAGACATTTTGATTAGCTTCTTAAATGCCATTCTCTACGAAGCGCAGCCAGTCATCGAAGATTTAGAAATTCTTGACCCTTATTTAGCTCCCAAAATCAAAGGAGTCAAAGATACTTACTTGGATGTTAAAGCAAAAATTGGTGGTAGCAAAACTGTGATCATTGAAATGCAGGTATTGAATGTAGAATCCTTTGAGAAACGCATTTTATACAATGCTACCAAAGCTTACTCAGTGCAATTAAAAAGCGGAGAAAACTACAACCTGTTAAATCCCGTGATTGCCTTGACGATTACAGATTTCCAAATGTTTGAGCATCTGGAAACAGTAATTTCGCGGTTTTGTATCAAAGAAAAAAACAATCGGGTCGAGTATTTGGCGGATGAATTAGAATTTGTCTTTGTTGAGTTGCCAAAATTTGACAAGACTTTAGCAGAATTAGAGACTCTGACTGACAAGTGGATATATTTCATGAAAACCGCTCGCACGTTAAGGTCTGTGCCGGAAGAGTTGGGAAATGTACCGGAACTCCGCAAAGCTTTTACAATTGCCAATGAAGCAAATCTAGATCCTGATGAATTGGAGGATTTAGAAAGGCGAGAAATTTTTATTCAAGACCAGCGCGGTGCAATTAGCAAAGCTACCAGAATCGGGATAGAACAAGGAATCAGACAAGGCATTGAACAAGGCATCGAACAAGGCATCAAACAAGGAAATGTGACATTAATTGTTCGTCAGTTGGAGCACAGTGTCGGCCAGTTGTCGCCGGAGATTCAAACTCGCATCGCTCAGTTATCCGCTGAGCAATTACAGAGTTTAGGAGAGGCGCTATTAGACTTTGCCAGTGTGTCAGATTTGACAACTTGGTTGCAAGCACATAACAATCGTCAATAATTTGGTCAAATGAGTGTAGGGGCAATCCCCCGTGGTTGCCCTTATGGATTACCTATGTCACATTTGAGTCTGACCTGACATTGAAACATCTAAAGTCGAAAATCCTATGAGCAAATTTGTGTTTGTGACCGGCGGCGTGGTTTCCAGCATCGGCAAGGGAATTGTCGGTGCTTCCTTGGGCCGCCTATTGAAGTCGCGGGACTATTCAGTCTCGATTTTGAAGCTAGACCCCTATATTAACGTTGACCCCGGCACTCTGAGCCCTTTTCAGCACGGAGAAGTCTTTGTCACGCAAGACGGTGCGGAAACTGACCTGGATTTGGGGCACTACGAGCGTTTTACCGATACTTCCATGTCTCGCCTCAATAGCGTCACCACGGGTTCCATTTATCAAGCGGTGATTAACAAAGAACGCCGCGGTGAGTATCAGGGGAGCACGGTGCAGGTGATTCCGCACATCACTAACGAGATTAAAGATCGAATTCACCGGGTAGCAAAAAATACCAATCCCGATGTGGTGATTACGGAAATCGGCGGAACGGTGGGAGATATTGAATCTTTGCCGTTTTTGGAGGCAATTCGCCAGTTTCGCAAGGATGTCGGCCGGCAAAATGTTGTGTATATGCACGTGACGCTGATACCTTGGATTCCTTCGGCTGGGGAGATGAAAACTAAACCGACTCAGCATTCGGTGAAGGAATTGCGGTCGATCGGCATTCAACCAGATATTTTAGTCTGTCGGTGCGATCGCCCGCTGTCTTTGGGCATGAAACAGAAATTGTCGGAATTCTGCAACGTCCCCGAAGAATGTGTCATCACCGCTCAAGATGCTAAAAGTATCTACGAAGTGCCGCTGATGATGGAACAGGAGGGTTTAGCGGAACAAACGATCAATTTGTTGCAACTCGAACATCGCCAGCCAGATTTGCATCAGTGGCAAACTTTAGTCAACAGGCTTTACAGTCCCAATCACAAAATTGATATTGCTTTAGTTGGCAAATACGTGCGGTTGAACGATGCTTATCTTTCGGTGGTCGAAGCTTTGCGGCACGCGGCAATTGCGATCGGCTGCGACCTGAATTTACACTGGATTAACTCAGAAGATTTAGAATCGGGAAACCTCGATAATTATCTCAAAGGTATCAACGGCATTCTTGTACCGGGAGGTTTTGGGGTTCGGGGAGTTGACGGGAAAATAGCGGCGATCGAATATGCTAAACACCACAAAATTCCATTTTTGGGATTGTGTTTGGGGATGCAGTGTGCTGTGATTGAATGGGCGCGCAACATCGCTCAACTAGAGGATGCCAACAGCGCTGAATTTAACCCAGATACAGCGAATCCGGTAATTAATTTATTGCCAGAACAGCAAGATGTAGTCGATTTGGGCGGTACAATGCGACTGGGTTTGTATCCGTGCCGTGTCAACCCAGACACGCTAGCTTTCAAACTTTATCAGAAAGAAGTGATTTACGAGCGGCACCGCCATCGGTACGAATTTAACAACGCCTACCGCAATCTTTTCTTAGAATCAGGTTATGCAGTCTCCGGTACATCGCCAGACGGCCGCTTGGTAGAAATGATCGAATTTCCCAACCATCCCTTTTTCATAGCCTGCCAATTTCACCCCGAATTCCAATCTCGACCTAGCGCCCCCCACCCATTGTTTCAAGGGTTTATCCAGGCCGCTAGCATCCAGGGAAAGCAGGATGTTTTAGAAGATGAGGGTCGCGACTTGGTGGCTGGGAAAGTTGCAGCAAACTGATCTCATATCATGTGCGATCGATTAGTTCTGATATATTAGATGTCTGTAGGGGCGGTTCAGAGTACACAATATTCAAATCGCCCCGACAATCGACATTACAAAACCCGCCCAACAGACCAATAGGATTTGATAGAGGTTGCACTTATCGGACTAGATATCGGGCAGCATTCTCAACGAGTGAAAAACCTTCCCCCCCAACCCCTATGCTAGGGCTGGGGGGCTAGCACCACAAGGGAGAAGGCAGAAGGGAGGAGGCAGAAGGTAAAAATGCTGATATTTTTACTTAACTTTTTAGCTTGGATTTCAATGGTGATACCAGTAAAAAAAAATGTAACTTTAGGCAACTTCCCAACCCCGATAGTCATCAGTCATGCCCAATCTAAAATCTACAATCTAAAATCTAAAATGGTATGAGTTGTCAAACTATCCTAAAATACCAGGAAACACAGGTTTGAGGAGGCTTTGTGGCTTATTGGAGCAAAATTACTTATGAGAAAAGTACATACATAATTGACCTTGACACTATTAGTGCTTTTTCTAGCGAACTGGATAACAAGCGTCTCACCTTTTGGCTGCCTAATAGCAGTCAGCCGATTATCCTCAATCCCCAAGGCAATTCTGAGGCTTACAAGCAAGTTCTCGATTACCTCAAAAAAACCATCGATCGCAATTCGAGAGGTTCGTGGATTAAAATTCATTATGACCGCAAAGAATTTGCGATCGATATGAGTCGAATTAGCTCTTTTGCTTGCGAACAGAACGGTCGGCTAAGCTTTTGCCTGCCTGACAGCGCAACTAATATTATTATCCTGCGCCAAAACAACCCGGAAACTTATCAAGAAATTCAGGAATACATTAAAAATACCACTGGACAATCTCTGCCATGAAGCAGTCATTAGTCATTAGTTGTTAGTCATTAGTCATTAGTCATTAGTCGTTAGTTGTTAGTCATTAGTCATTAGTCATTAGTTATAAGTATGAACAATGAAGGAGGAAGGAAGACTATTTTTAGTAAATCCTAACATTCATTTTATTTTTTTTTGGGGTAAGGTGCTTAGGTTGCACCCTAAGTTTAGATATGAAAAAAGCGCAATAAACTGCGCTGCTTTTTGAAATTTTAACTATTGAACAAGCTGCCAAGCTAATTTTGCCGCCCCTACCATGCCTGCTTGATTGCCCAATTCAGCCACCAATAACTGTAAATCCTCGCGAGAACTCGGCAGTACACGTTGCTCAAGTTCTTCTCGAACCTTCGGCAAGAAAAATTCTGCACCTGCACTAATTCCACCGCCGATAATAATAGCTTCCGGCGTCAAAATATAAATGAGACTTGCCAAACCGATACCCAGATAGCGCCCGTAATTTTGCCAGAATTCTAAAGCTTTGGCATCTCCAGACTTAGCTAGATTTGCTAATTCTAGCGGTTCCAAACCCGTTTCTCGGCGAATTGCTTGCACCGAAACGTACTGTTCTAAAGAACCGCGATTGCCGCTGTTGCACTCCGGGCCATCGGGATTTATAGTAATTAATCCGAGTTCTCCGGCCGCGCCTTGATGACCTACAAATAGTTTGCCGTCTAGGATAACTGCACCGCCGACTCCTGTACCTAAAGTTATTAAAATTAGGTCTTTAAAGTGCCTTCCTGCGCCCAACCAAGCTTCTCCCAATCCGGCACAGTTGGCATCATTTGCTAACATGGTTGGCAGTCCGGTTTTAGCTTCTACCCAGTCAGCGAGGGGGACGTTATGCCAGTTTTTGAGGTTAATTGCAACTCTGGCTATGCGGCCGGCGGCGTCTGCGGGGCCTGGAGTGCCGATGCCGATCGCACTTACAGCATTTTCGACCGGATTCAGTTGTAAAATAGCATCCGTCATCGCGGCTAAAACTGCTTCTGGCGTTGCGGGTTGAGGGGTTGGAACAGTTAAGGATTGGTGACAAAGACCATTTTCGCTAAATCTGCCGAGTTTAATGGCGCTTCCGCCTAAGTCAATGCCGATTACTTGTATCATTCGATTTGGGTTTGGGATGCAAGGATTTGGGATTGATCCTCATAGGATAAACATATTTTAGGGTGCAGATTGTGCACCTTACCAATTAACTTTGTAGTGAGGATTTAAATCCTCCAACTCCTATTTTAGTGTATAATAATTAGCGAGGGAAACTGCGTTTAATTCTTAATAGTAGTATCATACCGATCGCACTACCTAGCAAAAATTATGGAGACCAGCGAGTTCGCCTATTGAATTTCGCCTAACTTACGTTGCGCTACCTCTCGGTTGTGCAAAGCATCGTGATAGTCTGGTTGGAGAGCAATTGCCTGGTTATAAGATGCGATCGCCTCTTCAAATCTTCCTAAATTATACTGCTCATTCCCTCGATCGCACCACGCTTTCGCCTCTACATTAACTTCCGATTCGGCCTGTGCACCCTCAGCGCCTCTGCGGTTCACTTCCCCAGAAAAACCCAAACCATTCCCAACAAAAACCGCCTCAATTACCCTCCCCTTTGTATCCTCCTCCTCAACCTCCGGCAGCGGAAACCGTGTCAATATCTCCCGCCCAATTTGCCTCGCCACCTCTGAGAATTCCCCGCTGCCAATTCTACCTAACAATACCAGCCGCTGCGCCAGTTCCTGAAGCGATGCCACCGCATCCGTAGGGGCGGTGCCCCCGTGCCCGCCCTGCAGGTTTTCGCCCTCTAACAATCGAGTCCCAAACCGTCGCAGCCAAGCAGCCAATTCACCATCTTTAAGGCGTTTTGCGATTAAGAATCCCGCTACATCTCCTCGACTCCAACCGGCATTCACCCCTTCGAGAATTTCCATGAATTTCGACTCGTATTCCGCGTCAGTTAATGTTGGGCGGATGGCGGTATTTTCCGAAGGCGGGGTGGGTTTGGTTGGGGTTCCGAACAGTCGCTGAATTAGTCGTTTGAAGAATTGCAGAATTTTGTTGAGCATTTGTGAGGTTGGGAGGGTGGGGTATTTTCTATTTTATAGCAATTATCAAAAGTAGGATTACATATAGATTGTCCGCGATATCTGTAGGAAGACGGCACTGTTGTGTCTGGGATTGCGACGCACAGCAAACAATCACATGAATAGGACTTACGCAATCATCCCAGGTATGGGGGCAACCACGGGGGGTTTGCCCCTACAAAACACTATATATTGAGGCTGTGCGTAAGTCCTGATGAAGTAGAATTAACTCACATCTTGCACCATTCTCAAGAACAGGCAAGATGCCTGTTCCACAAAGAGTGAGTTTTCTTGTGGAACAGGCATCTTGCCTGTTCCTAAACAAGTAATTGACAATGGTGCAAGATCTCAGATTAATCTACTTTAAAAGCGGATAATACAGTTCTCCTGTTGAGTTGATATAACCGGCCCGATCGCCCGCTAAATCCCCCGTTCCCATAAATACATCAACTCTCCCCGCGCCTTTGATTGCGCCGCCAGTATCTTGATCCAAAACGTACCGATTCACGGCATTTTGTTCGAGTTGTCCTGCCGCATTCGGATAAGGGAGTTTTGTACTAATTAATGCTAGCGCACCTGGTGGCATTAAGGCTTTGTCCGTGGCGATCGACCTTTCGGCAGTTACTGGCACTCCAATGCTTCCTGTGGCTGGAGATCCATTACTATCCCGGAAGAATACAAAGCTTTCATTTTTCGGCAAATATTTGTTCATATCTGCGGGAAAGTTGGTAAAATATTCCCTTAGTTTCGGCAAAGTTAACTCTTCTAAAGTAAACTTTCCGTCTTTAACTAATTCTCGTCCAACTCCTGTATAACTGTGACTGGTTTTGCCGGCAAAACCGACGGTCATCTCGCTACCATCTGTTAGTTGCAATCTCGCAGAACCTTGGACGTGCACGAGAAATGCTTGGAATCGATCGCGCAACCAAACTAATTCTAATCCTCGCAGCAATCCTTTACTTGCTTGCAAAGCATCTGCGCCTTCTAATTGCAATCTTGTCGGGTGAGGTTTCGGCCAAGATGCCATGTTTGGCGGCATCCGGTACAGGGGATAACGGTATTCGGAATTCGGCGTCCGAGATGCTGCGTAAGTCGGCTCGAAATAACCTGTAAATGCGACTGTTCCTTTGCCGTCTTTGCCCGTGGATTTGTAAAAGACAAATTCGCGCTTGACAGATTCCTGAAGTTGTGCGGGGGTTGTGGAACTGACAACTAATTGACGGAATCGATCGAGAGAACGCCTAACTCGATCGCGCGTAACTCCTGCGACTGGATAGCGGCTGTAAGCAGTGGCGGCGGCTGATGTATTGAGATAGCGGAGGCTGTGGTCGATCGACCTTAACAGCAATTCTTTATCGCCCGGTTTGCCATTTTCGCCCCAGATTTGAGCGTCAAAGGCGAGATCATCCGCCTCGCCAGCTTGCAATTGATTTATACTAATTGGTTGCAGCGATGGAACTGCAACGGCGGGCACCGAAAAAGCGATCGCCAAAACGCAACAGGCGATCGCTAATAGCTGATAGCGAAAAATCTTGCTCAATTTCCAATCTTTCCTACTAAATTGATTATTTTCCTTATTCATCGTATCGTTCGACACTAGAAGTAAATATCGGTTCTACGCGAATTGCGAGAACGCTGGTAGGCCGAACTACCATGTATTCGCCTTGAATATTTTTAATCGGGACGTTAAGAAATTCTCTTGAATCTTGTTTCGGCACCAGCGTACTGCTGTACCACTTTTGAAAATCTTGCAGCGTTGCGAAACGCACTTCTTCGCGATGGCCGCCCTCAAGCAGCAGGTGCACGGAATATTCGCTGGGTGTTCTAGGCATATCTGTATTTTAGATTTTTGATTTTAAGGTTGTAGAACGATTTCATATTTTACCTCTTACTCGGCGCATTCCCCGATCGAGTAGGTTGGATAGGGGGAGAGTTGTTGGAGGCATTGGTGTCAACTTAACGTCAAATGTAGTATGGGTCTGCTGTTTGACGATTAGGCCCGCTGATCGCCCCTTCTTAACAGGGATGCCAGGGGGAGCAAGACTCGACTAAAAGCGAGATTTATCAAGGGTTTTAGGCGATTTTTGACACGCTTTGGTGGGAGGACAACCCAAAATCCAAAATCTCAAATCTCAAATCGATTGACGGCGGCCCCCCTCTGCGGCTACGCTATGAAGTTAGAGGTTGCTAAAGCTTGTAGAGGAGGCAGCCCGCGTCGCTCAAAAATCTAGTTGCACTGCCCAAAGCTGCTACCAACAGCAATGGACAGCTAACCGCCAAACTGAGCTAACCAGTCTGGAGGCTAATTGAGAATCTTAACACTCTCTGTAGCCGCCCTGCTCTGTGTTACCGTGCGGGGCGGCTGGGTTTTTGGGTTTTCCTAGAAAACCAAAAACCAGGAGACCATAATTATGTCACAGGAATTCGTACCTGACGATAACTTGTCCGCGCGTCCAAATTCCGACTCAGCAGTATCCGAACAGGAAGTCGTGCGGATAACGGTTGTCGGTTCCCGCGCCGCCGTGTTAGAAACCATCCACACCTTGTACCGACTGGGATTTGCCGCCGTCGGGGATTGGAGCCCGCCCCAGCGAGGTGCAAAGCCGGGACAAGTGATAAGCGTACTCATTCGCCGATCGCGCAAAGCCTAAAAATTGGATTAAATACGGTAGGGACACGACACCGTGCCTTTCGTCGTGTCAACAAACACGTTAAACCCGCAGTCCGACAGGGGTTGAAACCCCTGCCTCAAAACTCAAGTCCTCGCTATGAGGACTCAGAAGAAGACTTTTAAACTCATTAGTCCTCTTGAGAGGACTTTAGCTATTAGACAGGGAATTCATTCCCTGGCGGACTGACGGGCGGGTGGGAGGACTGGCGGACGATGGGCTTAAGTTGACACGATGGAGGACACGGTATGCCGTGTCCTCCATCGCCCCGGCTACATGGCTGGGTGATTGTCACATCCTCCGAGGGCGATGGCGTCGGGCCCTCGCCCGTGCTACGGGAAATTTCATCATCCAACCCCGTTAATTTTATCCGTTCCCCACAGTCAGGACACGCCTTGGCCGAAGTCCCTACAATGATTAATCCGGCGGAATACAGGGATTGTGTATTTTAGAACACGATTTGACCGCAACACTTAAAATAGTCTTGATTTACCGATCGACTGCACCCTTTTCTCATCAATATTTCTGGTTAGCTGGGGGTGTCTGTGGGCCGGAGTTGCTAGGTTCTGCTTCCAAAAGGCTGAGAATGGTGCACAATTTCAAATTAACAACAAAACTTGCACTTTTTTGAGTAAGCTTTTGGGGGAACAGCTTAGAAAGCCTGTTTCTAAGACTGATGCAAAATATCAAATTAATCCTCAACCTTGTCCAATTACTAATTACGAACCTATGCCCCGTCGTCAAGACTTAAAAAAGATTCTTCTCATTGGTTCCGGCCCAATTGTTATCGGTCAAGCGTGCGAATTTGACTATTCCGGGACACAAGCTTGCAAAGCTTTGCGAGAAGAAGGCTTTGAAGTAGTGTTGGTGAATTCCAACCCGGCAACGATTATGACCGATCCGGAAACTGCCGATCGCATTTACATCGAACCTCTAACGCCGGCCATCCTCGAACAAATCATCGCTAAAGAAAGACCTCAAGCAATTTTACCGACAATGGGCGGTCAAACGGCGCTAAATTTAGCAGTTGCCGTCGCTAAAAATGGCGTTTTAGAAAAATACAACGTCGAGTTGATTGGTGCTAAATTGCCAGCAATTGAAATGGCCGAAGATCGGCTATTATTTAAGGAAGCGATGGCGCGAATTGGTGTCGCCGTTTGCCCTTCTGGAATTGCCAACACTCTCGACGAAGCCAAAGCCATTGGTCACCAAATCGGCAGTTATCCGTTAATTATTCGTCCTGCTTTTACAATGGGAGGCACGGGAGGCGGCATTTCTTACAATCAAGAAGAGTTTGAAGAAATGGCACAAGGCGGGATTGATGCCAGTCCAGTATCGCAAATTTTGATCGAACAATCTTTGATTGGTTGGAAAGAGTACGAACTCGAAGTAATGCGAGATTTGGCAGATAATGTAGTGATTATTTGTTCGATCGAGAATCTCGACCCGATGGGCGTCCACACCGGCGATTCTATCACCGTCGCCCCGGCGCAAACTCTCACAGACAAAGAATATCAGCGCCTGCGAGATGCTTCGGTGAAAATTATTCGCGAAATCGGAGTTGAAACCGGCGGTTCCAACATTCAATTTGCCGTCAATCCAGTCAACGGAGATTTCATCGTTATTGAAATGAACCCTAGGGTTTCCCGTTCCTCCGCCTTGGCCTCGAAAGCAACTGGTTTCCCTATTGCCAAAATGGCGGCAAAATTAGCGGTAGGTTACAGCCTAGACGAAATTTCCAACGATATTACCAAGAAAACTCCGGCGTCTTTTGAGCCGACAATTGACTACGTGGTGACGAAGATTCCCCGATTTGCCTTTGAAAAGTTCCCCGGTTCCGAACCGACTCTGACAACGCAAATGAAGTCAGTTGGAGAGGTAATGGCGATCGGGCGCAGCTTCAACGAATCCTTCCAAAAAGCCCTGCGGGGATTGGAAACAGGCCGCGCAGGTTTCGGCTGCGACAAACCGGAAAAGTTGCCGAGTTTGGAACAAATTCGCGCCGGATTGCGGACGCCAAATCCCGATCGCATTTTTACAGTTCGCCACGCGATGATGATGGGAATGTCGGTGGAAGATATCTTCGAGTTTACAGGAATTGATCCTTGGTTTTTGGATAAAATGCAGGAATTGCTGGAAACTGAGAAGTTCTTGAAACGAACGCGGTTGGAACAGTTGACAAAAGAGACAATGTTTGAAGTAAAGCAGTTGGGTTTTAGCGATCGCCAAATTGCTTACGCCACCAAAACATCGGAAGATCAAGTCCGCGCTTACCGCAAACAGTTAGGCGTAATTCCGATTTACAAAACAGTCGATACCTGTGCCGCTGAATTTGAAGCGTTTACACCGTATTATTATTCCACCTACGAAGCGGGAGCGGCAATTTGGGAATTGGGCGATGAAGAAAAGAAAATTTCGCCTGTAGGCCACAGTCTCGCGCCGGAGTCGGAAGTTTTGCCTTCTACCAAGCGAAAAGTGATGATTTTAGGTGGCGGGCCCAACCGGATCGGACAGGGAATTGAGTTTGATTACTGCTGCTGTCACGCTTCCTATTCCCTAGGAGAAGATGGCTTTGAGACAATTATGGTCAACTCGAACCCGGAAACGGTTTCAACGGATTACGATACGAGCGATCGCCTGTATTTTGAACCGCTCACAAAAGAAGATGTTCTCAACATCATCGAAGCCGAAAATCCCGAAGGAATAATTATTCAGTTTGGCGGACAAACCCCGCTGAAATTAGCGCTTCCTTTACAAAAAGCTCTGGAAAATCACCCCGATGTACAAACAAAAATCTGGGGAACTTCGCCGGATTCCATTGATACTGCTGAAGACAGGGAGCGATTTGAAAAGATTCTGCGGGAATTGGATATTCAGCAAGCTGCTAATGGTCTAGCGCGCAGTTTTGAGGATGCTTTAATAGTAGCTCAACGGATAGGTTATCCGGTAGTGGTGCGGCCGAGTTACGTATTAGGCGGGCGAGCAATGGAAATTGTTTATTCCGATACGGAATTGGAACGTTACATGACCTATGCCGTCCTGGTAGAACCCGATCATCCGATTTTAATTGATAAGTTTTTGGAGAATGCGATCGAGGTTGATGTCGATGCGATCGCCGATGTTACTGGCAATGTGACGATCGGCGGTATTATGGAGCACATTGAGGAAGCGGGAATCCACTCCGGCGACTCTGCTTGTTCTATCCCTTACCAAACGCTTCCTGACGCAGCTTTGGTAACAATCCGCCGCTGGACTGTAGAATTAGCAAAATCCCTGAAAGTCATCGGGTTGATGAATATTCAATTTGCTGTTCAAGGGGAAGAAGTTTTCATTTTGGAAGCTAACCCGCGCGCTTCTCGAACAGTGCCTTTTGTCTCCAAGGCGATCGGAGTTCCCTTAGCAAAAATGGCCTCGCGAGTCATGTCTGGCAAAACTCTAGAAGCTTTGGGTTTTACTGAAGAGATTATACCCACTCATGTTTCGGTAAAAGAAGCTGTATTGCCCTTTGCTAAGTTTCCGGGAACTGATACTTTGCTAGGGCCAGAAATGCGATCGACCGGCGAAGTCATGGGAATTGACACCGATTTTGGTAAAGCCTTTGCCAAAGCTCAATTAGGTGCTGGACAAATGATGCCGCTGTTTGGAACTGTGCTGGTTTCGATGCGCGATCGGGACAAACTAGCAGTTGTACCCGTTGTCAAGGAATTCTTAGAATTGGGTTTCCGAGTAGTCGCAACTCACGGGACACGCAAAGTTTTGCGAGAGCAAGGTTTAGAGGTAGATTTGGAATTGAAACTGCACGAAGGGCGGCCGAATTTGTTGGATTCGATCAAGAATGAGAAAATTCAACTAATTATCACCACACCTTCCGGCGAAGAATCCCGGGCCGACGGAATCTTTATCCGCCGCACAGCTTTGACTTACAAAATCCCGATTATTACCACAATAGCCGGTGCCAAAGCGACAGCAGCGGGAATTCGATCGCTCAAATCTCACCCGATGGAAGTAAAAGCAATTCAAGACTATTACCCGCAAACCTAGACTGCGAAACACTCAAAGGTAGGGTGTGCAGGGCGGACTATTAGTGTCAACTTAAGCTTTTAGTCCGCCAGTCCTCTCGCTCACCCGGCAGCCCGCCAGGGAATGAATTCCCTGTCTTATAGCGAAAGTCCTCTCAAAGAGGACTGAAGAACTCATTAGTCCTCATAGCGAGGACTTTCGCTTTGAGGCTGTTGTTTCAAACCCTGCCGGATTGAGGGTTTAACGTGTTTGTTCACACCAATGACCGCGCACCTTATCCTAAAAATAAGGTGCGCCTTACCAAAACCTAATCTGCCTCCGCATCCAAAACTCCGCTAGACAGCATCAACCTCGGCCACACTAACAAGAAAAAACCCATCCAAGCTAATAAAGGAATCGCGACTAAAACAGTTATCCAAACAGTTTTTAATAAAAACCAACTACCGCTAATCAGGCTAGTACCAGTTAAAAGAATCGACCAAGGCTGACACCACCACGGTTTGTAACTCCAAGGACTAATAGCTTTTTGATTAGAAAGTTTATTGTCAGAAATAGATTTCATATTTTTAGTGATTGTTTATGGAGAATAGTCGGGCTAGCTGGATTAACCGAAGTTAAACATTCATCACTTCTTCTGCTGTCAGCGTTAATTCGGGAAAAGTCGGCGATACAATTCGTTCGCTGCCTTTAAACGCGCTTCTTTGATAGTTGCCCTCTGCATCCAAAAGGTGGACAAATACAGTTGGAACTTTGGGATTTCCCAGAAATTCCCTGCTACCAATTGCTAAATAATCGACAATCCAATACTCAGGAACTCCGAGGCGCCGATATTCGTCCAATTTGTCTATATAATCGTCCTCCCAATTTGTTGATGTTACTTCCACTGCCAGTTGAATTGGTTCTTGTAAGGCAGAATAAGCAGAACGGTTCGATCGCCACAAATCGCGATCGATTACGCTGACATCCGGTCTCCGCCCTTGTTCGATTCCGGCTTTACTTACAGTTCTGATAACGGCGGTATTTTTGACTACATAATTTAAACTTAGCCGTTTAATTTGATCTTTAAATGAGTCAGACGTAAAATCAGCAACATCATCATGATTTCGGGTGGCATTCATCTCTACAATTTCTCCGTTTACCAGTTCATAGAGTCCATCTTCTGGACATTCTACAAGGAATTGGTCAAAGGTTAATTGCTGTGTGACTGTTGCAATCATAAGATTTATCCTTATTTTGCAGTAATATTATTAGCCTATATTACCACAGGCAGGAAGAAATTTGTTTTTTTGAGAATCGAATTTCTAGATGGTACCCGCCACGTGATTTATCCGTGGAATCAATCCCAAATCTAAAATCCTCAAGCCCCCGAATTTATCCGTGGGGTCGCCTCCAAAATCTAAAATCTAAAATCTAAAATCTAAAATCGAATGACTGCAGACATCCAATTCTCAAATCTAAAATATACAATCAAAAATCAAAAATCGATTCACGTAAATGGTAAAATGCGATCGCCAGCGGGCAGATTGAGCTAAATATGTCACCTAGTTGCTAGGGTAGAAAGTAACAAACCTAGAAATCGAGCCACTCCCAGGTCAACCCCGAACCATGAGACTAGACGAAGCCGTAGAATTTGCCGAAAACCCAGAGCCGCGCTGTCCCTGCGTCCTCCTGCTGGACACCTCCGGCTCCATGCAAGGCGCACCCATAGATGCCTTGAATGAGGGGCTGGAAATTTTTAGGAATGACCTAATTAAAGACGAACTAGCTAAAAAGCGAGTCGAAGTCGCGATTATTTCATTTGACAATCAAATCAAAATCGTGCAAGACTTCGTTACCGCCGACCAGTTCGAGACGCCACTGCTGACAGCTCAAGGACAAACCCACATGGGCGCAGGCATTCAGCTAGCGCTAGACACCATTGCCGCCCGCAAATCCGAATACCGCAACAACGGCATTACCTATTACCGCCCGTGGGTATTTATGATTACTGACGGCGAACCTCAAGGTGAATCCGACGATGTTGTGGAAATAGCAGCACAGCGGATTAAAGAGGAAGAAATTAACAAGCGCGTGGCATTTTTTGCAGTCGGAGTGGAAGGTGCTAATATTCCTCGTCTCGCGCAAATTGTCGAGCGCACGCCTGTAAAATTGAGAGGATTAGACTTTAGAGAGATGTTCATCTGGCTGTCGGCTAGTATGCAGAGAGTTTCTCACTCAAAAATTGATGAACAAGTAGCACTGCCCCCACCCGGATGGGGAACTGTTTAGTTATTAGTCATTAGTCATTGGTCATTGGTCATTAGTCATTAGTTATTGGTCATTGGTCATTGGTCATTGGTCATTAGTATGTGACAAGCGGTAATGTGTGGTGTACATCGCCCTACCAAATTAGTAAAGTGTGGTGTGCATCGCCCTACCTAATTAGGGATAAATAAACCCGTCCAGACTTTGCATAGTTTTGAATTTACGCAGTTTTGAGTTAAAGAGTTATTAATGCAGAATTCATCCTTTAATTGGCAAGTTGTAGCGGCATCGGTGATAGGTACGAGCCACGAAAAAAGATCGCAGCCTTGTCAAGATGCCCACTGCTGGCGTCTCTTGCCAAACGGTGTTTTAGCGGCAGCGGTTGCCGATGGTGCGGGCTCCGCAGCACTCGCAGAAGTTGGGGCAAAAATTGCTGTGGAAGCGGTTGTCGAAACGATTTGCCAGCAACAGGAAAGGCTGCCTGAAAATGACGATGAATGGCAGGTATTCTTGACAGCATCACTGCAAGTTGCGCGGGCGCAGGTGGAAGCAGAAGCGGCAGTGCGGGAAGTGGCTGCGAGAGATTTAGCCTGCACTTTAATTGCTGTTGTTGCTACGCCGGAATTAATCGCCGTTGCTCAAATCGGCGACGGTGCGGCGGTAGCAGGTGATAGTGCAGGAAATGCGATCGCCCTGACAGTACCCCCCTGCGGCGAATACATCAACGAAACTATTTTTTTGATTTCGCCGAATGCGATAGAAACAGCGCAATTTCAGGTACTGCGGGAAAAACTGCGGCACTTGGCCGTGTTTTCCGACGGCTTGCAAATGCTAGCGCTCAAAATCCCAGAAGGGACGCCGCACAAGCCGTTTTTTGCGCCTTTGTTTCGGTTTTCTGGCGAGTGGAAAGAAGAGGAAGATGCGAAACAGCAGTTAGAGTCATTTTTGCGATCGCCCCGCGTTTCCGAACGCACCGATGATGACTTAACATTATTGCTAGCAACTTTTTCGAGTTCGGAGGCACAGGACAATTAAAAATAAACATTTTGCCACAGCCAATACCCATCTGGGTGAATTGGCGTTGATCTGCGGTTAAAAATTTCCGATTCTGAATTTTGCAACAAGTCTAATGCGTTCAACCTCATCAGCGGTGAAAATTTGGCGCGGTTCTATAATAAAATCGAGGTGTCAACAATTCTGCTTTAGTCTGTACAGTAGGTCGTCGTTTGCAAGCACAAGAGATTAAGGATAAGCTCAACTCCCTAATTAGCGCCGCAGATCCAATAGATCCGAGTTTGGCGAGAAGATTGGATGAAATCAATCGCTGGGTGAAAGATATTAAACCCGGTTCGCTAACTGCTAAAAAATTTGTGATGGCTTTTTTGCTGCAGCTTATCCGAGATTCTCAGGTTTGGCTGGCAGTTCAATCTCTACCTTCGGAAAGAGAACAGCAAGCCGCGTTTGAGTTAATGACGCCGGGGGAAAGGTATTGGTACAGCTATCTATTTCCTAAATGGCTGAGCGAAAACGATCGCAAATTTTACATCTGGAAACAAAAACTCAAGGCCGGCCAATTCGATCCGGGTGATGATATCGTGATTCGTGCGATCGCAGCCCGAATAGTCGATCGCCAAGGCACTGTTTTGTATCGATATGTTGCAGATCTTTCTATGGCAACCGATTCGATCGTTAGTAGCCGCCAACAGCAGCCCCTCTGCATTCAAGTCACAACTCTTTCGGATGAATTCTCTGAACAAAAATATCATAATTGGCAACAAACTCTTCAAGATTGGGGGATTGACAGAGGATTATTTTTAAGTTATGATAAAAACGATGCAAATTTCCTGAATCAGTTAGTTAATATAGCATTATATAATAGTGATAATTTGCCCGCAGGTCGTTACCTCAAGTTCCCGTAAATCAAGCATATCTGCTGCTGAGAATAGTTCGACTGCTCCAAACTCTGTGAAAAAAAATTTGACTAACTCACATATTGCACAATTTTCGAGAAGGGCAACAGCCTAGTCCCCAGACAGATTCTGGAAAAGGGAAAACAGAGCAAGATTTTTCCTCCCCTTTTCTGTCTCCGGGAGGGGTTTGCCAGACACTGGAAAGAGGTGCTTGATACGAAGGCTAAGCAATGGGAACATTTACCGCAGCAATCAATCGGGTGAAATAACTAGCAACTCGGCCTAAATTGAATTGAGATTTGATTTAATTGCGGTGAAAATGTTGGAAATAAAATCTAATTACATCAAAATCAAATACTATGACATTACAAGGTACACATACCGTTGAAAATAACTTGCAAAAAGTCTGGGAAGAACTGGAAGCAGCCAGAAAAATGCAGGATGAATGGATGAATTACGGGGTAGATTTTGTAGATTTGTATGTGGAAGATGCGGGCGGTGATTGGTTGGAAAAGTGGGGTAAATGTGAAGAAGAATTAGAGCGAATTAAACATAATGTAGATATTGAAGCAGTCAAAGAAGCGATCGACATTCCCAGCTTTCAGCAGACAAAACTGCTGGAAATTGCCTTAAATTGCCGTTACTCTACCAGCTATTACTCCGATCGCCCCGAGGAGTCTCCCGCTTGGCAAGAGGTTAAGTACAAACGGCTGTCACTCTTAGGGGGAGCGATTTTCGGTGCAGTTGTTACCGATTACCTCTACCGCGAATATCCACAACTCGATCCAGATGCTATCTCAACCTTAAAAGCTCGTTTAGCAGACCCGAAAAAACTTGCGGATTTTGCACAACATTTGAAATTAAACGAACTCGGTTGGCGCGTAGGGAATGGGAAAGAAACAGACAAAAGCGAGCACAATAGAGTTTTTTCGGAGACTTTTGAAGCTTTGTTGGGCGCGATTTACTTGGAGTTTAATCGCGATTTTTTGCGTGGGGGAAACTGGCTGATTCAGCACTGGATTGAACCAAATGTTAGCCAGCATGGGGATCTAACTGGGCGGCGACAAATAGGGCCCGAAAACGAGGTGAAACGCCGGGAAATCCTGGGGGCGGATATTCTAGATGCGATCGCGATCGACTATTTGTACAACCGCTTTCCCGAACGCAACGCCAGCCAGCTAACTCGCTGGAAAAATATGTTAGTTGCCAAAGAGATTTTCCCCAAAGACTTTAAGGCAAAACTAGGCAGTCAGTACCTGGAGTTGAGAAGCAATTTCTCGCGTACCCGCGACTGGTTGGTGGATAACTTTATCCAAACCGCCGTTGACGAACTGGAAGAGGAAACAGGCGATCGACTAAAATAAAATCAACTTGTCAAAAAAAATGGGGAAACAGCAATGGTTACACAACTGCAATCTCCCGAAAAATCAAATATCATCTACCCCGACGATAACGGCGAACCGATGTCAAACAATACAGATCAGTTTCGATTAATTGTTTGGATTAAGGAAAACTTAGAATTGCTGTTTGCCAATGATCCAAATGTTTTTGTAGCAGGTGACTTGCTTTGGTATCCGGTGGAAGGCAATAACAAACTGTCTCAAGCACCAGATGTAATGGCAGTTTTTGGCATCCCCAAAGGATATCGAGGTTCCTACCAACAGTGGTATGAAAATGATATTGCGCCACAAGTCGCATTTGAAATTTGGTCGCGGGGAAATCGTCTGACTCCGATGATGCAAAAATTTCAATTTTACGAACGCTATGGTGTGGAAGAATACTATTTGTACGATCCAGAAAAATTGGAACTGATAGGATGGTTGCGGGCTGAGGGAAAATTAGAACCGATCGAACAAATTGATGGTTGGGTAAGTCCGAGACTGGGAGTGCGGTTTCAATTATCAGAAACAGGACTCGAAATGTTCGGGCCCTCTGGAGAACCGTTTATGAGTTTTGTGGAACTCGATCGACGGCGACAGCAAGCCGAGGCGCGGGCCGAACAAGCACAGATCCGGGCCGAACAGGCAGAAATGCTGCTGGAACAAGAACGATCGCGATCGCAAGCTTTGGAAGCAAGACTCCGAGAAATGGGCATCGATCCGAATCAATTGTAAGCACAACTGCAAAATTGAACTATTGTGGAACAGGCCCTCGTAGCCTGTTGCTGAATTTTCCAGGGCGGGCTCTCCTGCCCAATCCCTACTCCCCACAATAAAATTGAACTATTGTGGAACAGGCCCTCCTAGCCTGTTGCTGAATTTTCCAGGGCGGGCTCTCCTGCCCAACCCACAATAAAATAGAATTATCGTGGAACAGTCCCCAAAGCCTGTTGCTGAATTTTCCAGGGCGGGCTCTCCTGCCCAACCCCTACTCCCCACAATAAAATAGAATTACGGATTTATCAGTGGGGTAGCTTTCTTTAATCTAAAATCCAAAATCTCAAATCTAAAATCGATTGATGCCCCCATACCCTAAGCGAATTCTATGCAGTTGCAGCGCCAATTTAGCGGACAACTGATTGCGATCGACACCAAAAACGCGATCGCCAGTGGGGGTGAAGGTCGCATCTACCCGATCGCCCAAGACTCGTCCCTTGTAGCAAAAATCTACCACAAACCGACAGACGAAGACGGCGACAAACTCACAGTCATGTTCAGTATGCCGCCGGATGCGCCGATCGCGGAACCCGGGCACGCTTCTATTGCTTGGCCGATCGATTTGCTGCATACTGTCGGCGGGCGCGAAAAAATCGTCGGTTTTGTGATGCCGCGCGTCAACAAAGTGATGCCGGTACACACTTTCTACACTCCCAAAACCAGGCGCGAACAAAAACCGCTATTTAGCTATCTTTACCTCCACCGTACCGCCAGAAATCTCGCCTCGGCTGTAAACGCCCTCCACGTCAGGGGTTACGTCATCGGCGACGTAAACGAGTCGAACATTCTGGTGACGGATACGGCGTTGGTAACGCTGGTAGACACGGATTCGTTTCAAGTCCGCGATCCTTATACGGGTTACGTTTATCGGTGTCCCGTGGGGAAACCTGAGTTTACGCCGCCGGAGTTGCAGGGCCAGACTTTCCGCGATATCGATCGATCTCCAGAGCACGATTTGTTCGGTTTAGCGGTATTAATTTTTCAATTGCTGATGGAAGGTACGCATCCGTTTTCAGGAGTTTATCTCGGTAGCGATGAACCACCGTCTTTGGAAGCGAGAATTCGATCGGGCCATTTCCCTACAGGTACGAAACGGATTCCCTACCGCCCGATGCCCGCTGCGCCTCCTTTTGAACTCCTGCATCCCCGGCTGCGGCAACTGTTTATCCGCTGTTTTGAGGAAGGACACGGCAATCCTTCGGCGCGCCCGGATGCGAAAACTTGGGTGAATGCGATTCGGGAAGCGGAAGATGCTTTGGTAACTTGCAGCAAAAACAGTCAGCATAAATACGGAAATCATCTCAGTCGCTGCCCTTGGTGCGATCGGGCAAAACTCCTCAAAGGGCGCGATCCGTTTCCTTCGCGCCAAGCAGTCAGCCACGGATTGCACTTGCAGCCCGCGAAAATCAAGCGTAAAAAGCCCCAACCCCCGCCTGTCGTACCCCAGCCCGCAGTTCGCAGGCAACAGCCTTCCACGGGGCTGCCACGCCCCATGGGCCAGTACGCAGTGCCGTTGCTACCGATGCCGATGTCTTCTCGGAGTCGGACTCCTGCGCCTCAGCTTCCCGTGGGCAAGTTTGAGCGCATTTTTCAGGATGCTGCTTGGGGAGGTGTTTGGGGTAGTTTGTGTTTGGCGGCGATCGGGGGGATTTATTCGGCAATAGCTGAGGGCGGCAGTGCTATTTTGGGGGCGATTTTTGTTGGTTCGATTTGGGGCTGTTTTTTTGGGGTGATGTGGGGTGTTTTTACTTTGCCGCCGAATCAGATTTGGCGGAAGTGGGGCGGAGTTTTGGTGGGGGCGTCTTGGGGGGCTTTTTTGTTGGCGGCGATCGGCGGTGCGGTGTTTGGGGCGATTAATAGCACTCCGGGGATCGGGGAGAGGATTTTGGCTGGGGCGGGGGTTGGTGCTGTCTGGGGCTGTGTTTGGGCGAGTTTTCGGCCTCCTCTGGCGCTGCCGGCGGGGAGGGTGTGGGGCCGGCGGGGAGGGTATTTGGGGGCTGTCTGGGGCTCGTTTGTGGGGACTCTGGCTGGTGTTTTTTTGGGGGCTGGGCTGGTGGTTTGGCAGCAATACGGTGTCCAGATGCGGCCGGTGAATGAGTTTGCGGGTTTGCTGCTGGGTGTGGCGATCGTGGCGGCTGGTGTGGGTTCTGTTGGGGGTGTGGTTTCTGGCGGTTTGTTGGGTTTTTGCGGGTTTGCGCCGAAGTTGCCGATTTCGTTTCAGCCTTCGGGTGTAAGTGGTGGGAGTTTGGGGGCGATTTGGGGCAGTTTTTTGGGGACTTTTGCGGGTGCTGTGTTGGGTGCGGGGGTGTCTGCGATGTTTCCGGCTGTTAGTGCTGGGGTGCCGGTGGAGTTGGGGCCTGTGGCGGGGGCGATCGTGGGGGCTGGTTTGGGGGCGATTTGGGGGGTGGTTTCGGGTACTGTTTGGGGGGCTTTGGGTAAGTGGTGATTCGGTTGATGTCTGTTTTTGGGTGGAAAATGCGTCTATGCCTAGGTGTAAAAATCGAGGTGTTAAATTGGGGGGCTATAATGTAGATGCTGTAAGGTTTAGAGGCCCTTCAAGCAATAAAATGGTAGACGCAATCGCTGAAATCTTTGCGGGACAAGGGTTTGAGGGCTGTCTGATAATTGGGGTATTGACAAGTCGAAGGCTGAAATGGTACTTTTGTTTTATGCAGACGCAAATGAACGTTGAAAACCAAATACAGCAAGGCTTCTGGAACGGGCAGCCGCAATTAACCAAACTCCCTATCAGGGATTGAAACATAAAATATGCGGCCGGATTGTACCAAAGCCAATCGTGGCCGCAATTAACCAAACTCCCTATCAGGGATTGAAACTAAAGATGGCTGAAGCGTATTCCAAGGAGCAAAGCCGCAATTAACCAAACTCCCTATCAGGGATTGAAACCAAAGCCAACACACAATTCGCCACCCGGCACCCCGTAAGCCGCAATTAACCAAACTCCCTATCAGGGATTGAAACACTCGGTAGATCGACAAGCTTACCCTCAAGTGCTAACTCTAAAGCCGCAATTAACCAAACTCCCTATCAGGGATTGAAACGAGGGGACTTTTGCTCGCCCTAAAAGTATTCTACGCCGCAATTAACCAAACTCCCTATCAGGGATTGAAACCAAGCTCTGAAAACCAAGCATGAGAAAGTGAATCGAGCCGCAATTAACCAAACTCCCTATCAGGGATTGAAACCAATGCAGCAGAATCAAGAATTTGAGACATCGAGCCGCAATTAACCAAACTCCCTATCAGGGATTGAAACATATAAAATCCTGGGCGATAACGGTTATCATTATCGCGCCGCAATTAACCAAACTCCCTATCAGGGATTGAAACCTCCAAGGGAATCCGCCGAACAAATGCACCGCGAGGGGTTACGCCGCAATTAACCAAACTCCCTATCAGGGATTGAAACAAACAGTGGGGACAGAACGCTATTGACTGTCTCGCCGCAATTAACCAAACTCCCTATCAGGGATTGAAACCAGAGGGTAGCGGCTAGGAGCTAAGAGTATAAATAGGCCGCAATTAACCAAACTCCCTATCAGGGATTGAAACGGCAAAATTTGCAAAATTGCTTCAATCACATTCCCGAGCCGCAATTAACCAAACTCCCTATCAGGGATTGAAACAGCTGATTTAAAAAACCCTGCCAGCTCATCGCTGCCGCAATTAACCAAACTCCCTATCAGGGATTGAAACAATTATCTGGACGCCGCGAGCCGCCCTTCGACTGGGAAGCCGCAATTAACCAAACTCCCTATCAGGGATTGAAACAAAAAGTGCTAGCGGACAGATTGTGGATGTCTTGCCGCAATTAACCAAACTCCCTATCAGGGATTGAAACTAGCTAAAACTAGGTAGACTGCATGGCGGAAGGGTTAAGCCGCAATTAACCAAACTCCCTATCAGGGATTGAAACACGCTATAGGTGGCTTTTGAGTCATTAATTGCAAAAGCCGCAATTAACCAAACTCCCTATCAGGGATTGAAACGGTAAATTATTGCTGCAACCGGCGATCGCTTTCCAGGCCGCAATTAACCAAACTCCCTATCAGGGATTGAAACTTAGAACTCAAAGCAAAGGGATGGGGCAAGGCGAAAGCCGCAATTAACCAAACTCCCTATCAGGGATTGAAACCGCAAAGAACCCAGTGGCTACTGGTATGGCTGTAGAGCCGCAATTAACCAAACTCCCTATCAGGGATTGAAACTGGGAATTGATACTGACGAAATTATTGCCTTCCAGCCGCAATTAACCAAACTCCCTATCAGGGATTGAAACGCAGCAGCGGAATGTCTAAAAGTTGGTCTGCACGCCGCAATTAACCAAACTCCCTATCAGGGATTGAAACGGAAGAGTCTGAAGCGGCGCTTGATTGGTGGCGAGCCGCAATTAACCAAACTCCCTATCAGGGATTGAAACGAAAACTTGCCAATAGTTCTATATAAGTAATTTTCTGCCGCAATTAACCAAACTCCCTATCAGGGATTGAAACCCTCCTGACAAGACTGGTAAAACCTTGGTCGGTACGGGCCGCAATTAACCAAACTCCCTATCAGGGATTGAAACTAGCTGATTTTATACAGCGATTATTATCTATCCCTAGCCGCAATTAACCAAACTCCCTATCAGGGATTGAAACCCATCAATAGGATATTTCTACAGAATATGGTCAACGCCGCAATTAACCAAACTCCCTATCAGGGATTGAAACGATAAGTGCGATCGAGTTTCCGAGATGAGATGCGATAGAGCCGCAATTAACCAAACTCCCTATCAGGGATTGAAACAGATCCTATTTCTATTATAGCAGCCCTTACGGCTCGGAGGGCCGCAATTAACCAAACTCCCTATCAGGGATTGAAACGCAGGCATTTAGGGCCGGGAGCTGGAGCGCCTGCAGCAGCGATCAAGCGGCAATTAACCAAACTCCCTATCAGGGATTGAAACAAGTGAATCGATTCCGAATCGATTTGAATCGATGCCGCAATTAACCAAACTCCCTATCAGGGATTGAAACGTAATAGGTACAAACGGATCGATTGTAGAAACAGCGCCGCAATTAACCAAACTCCCTATCAGGGATTGAAACTCATTCACGCTATGCACATACTTCGATTTACCGAGCCGCAATTAACCAAACTCCCTATCAGGGATTGAAACGTAGTAGTACATTGACACAGAATTAGCCATTGTTGCCGCAATTAACCAAACTCCCTATCAGGGATTGAAACAAGCGGTTTGCTGAGTTCCGCTAGCAAAACGATTAGGCCGCAATTAACCAAACTCCCTATCAGGGATTGAAACACTAATGGCATAGGGAAGCGATTCCTCTAAGGGGCCGCAATTAACCAAACTCCCTATCAGGGATTGAAACAATTAAAACTTTGAGGTCTGGATCGACATCTAAATCAAGCCGCAATTAACCAAACTCCCTATCAGGGATTGAAACGCTGGCGGTAAGCGTTGAGTTTGTTGAAACCGCGCCGCAATTAACCAAACTCCCTATCAGGGATTGAAACTAGTACCCATATCCATACCCACCACCACTACGCCGCAATTAACCAAACTCCCTATCAGGGATTGAAACTTGAATCCAAGTATCATGGTAAATTTTTAATCCAGCCGCAATTAACCAAACTCCCTATCAGGGATTGAAACAAACGCTAACAGTATCAAAGATTTGAGCGAACAGGCCGCAATTAACCAAACTCCCTATCAGGGATTGAAACGCGTACTTCTCGATGAGGCTGCTATCTTTCTTGGTGAGCCGCAATTAACCAAACTCCCTATCAGGGATTGAAACAATTAGATTCATGGGAAAAAGTAACTCAACAAATTGCCGCAATTAACCAAACTCCCTATCAGGGATTGAAACGGGATTTCGTACTCGCCAGCAGGGATAGGCCCTTGCCGCAATTAACCAAACTCCCTATCAGGGATTGAAACATTTCACGCAGTGCTTGACAAACTTTCTTGTTTCCGCCGCAATTAACCAAACTCCCTATCAGGGATTGAAACACGGTGTACCGGGTGGAGAGTTGTGTGTCGGCTTTGGCCGCAATTAACCAAACTCCCTATCAGGGATTGAAACATCCGGCGTATCCTTCATCCCTAAGCCCTGATGCTTGCGCTTGCCGCAATTAACCAAACTCCCTATCAGGGATTGAAACCTCAGAACGATTATCGCAAAAGCTGAAGCTCAAGCCGCAATTAACCAAACTCCCTATCAGGGATTGAAACATTAAATCCCATTTTTTATCTGGGAGATAATCATTGCCGCAATTAACCAAACTCCCTATCAGGGATTGAAACCCACACTCCAAAATTATAATTACCGCCAATATGCCGCAATTAACCAAACTCCCTATCAGGGATTGAAACCACAAAGAGCACCGCAAATACGAGGGAGTGGTAGGCCGCAATTAACCAAACTCCCTATCAGGGATTGAAACAAAAGGCTGATTTAGTGAGCATCGATCGAGCCTTCCCGCCGCAATTAACCAAACTCCCTATCAGGGATTGAAACTTGCTATCAGTTGCTATCACTATGCAATCACTTTTGCCGCAATTAACCAAACTCCCTATCAGGGATTGAAACGTAATAGTTTTTCCGTTCCCCTACAACAGACTCTAGCCGCAATTAACCAAACTCCCTATCAGGGATTGAAACCAAATCTTGAAGCGTTCCCAATAAGTCGATCGGCCGCAATTAACCAAACTCCCTATCAGGGATTGAAACGCCCCTCTATGGTAGTGGCGTTAGTTGTTGCGTTTATTCCTGGCCGCAATTAACCAAACTCCCTATCAGGGATTGAAACAGTTGCAGCTTCTCTTGCTGCTTCTCGTTTTTTGGCAATATCTAGCCGCAATTAACCAAACTCCCTATCAGGGATTGAAACAGAGCGATCGCCTCTTCAGGCCTGAAACCAGTTAATGCCGCAATTAACCAAACTCCCTATCAGGGATTGAAACATATATTTGGCTTTGGTCTTTACGGTGCTATGTTGGGCCGCAATTAACCAAACTCCCTATCAGGGATTGAAACTTGATAGGCGGATATAACGAGTAAAAATCTACCAAGCCGCAATTAACCAAACTCCCTATCAGGGATTGAAACTTTGGAGTATTGTGTGCACGGCAACCTTATAAGGTGCCGCAATTAACCAAACTCCCTATCAGGGATTGAAACACCGCCTTCCTCAGCTAGGGCCGCAGCAATTTTACCCGATAACAGCCGCAATTAACCAAACTCCCTATCAGGGATTGAAACTTAGGATTCTCGATCGCAGCGTTGAGTTGATCGGCGAGCCGCAATTAACCAAACTCCCTATCAGGGATTGAAACACTAAACAGGTGTGGAAGCAGAACCCGTCGCGGGCCTTCAAAGCCGCAATTAACCAAACTCCCTATCAGGGATTGAAACATCAAAGCTCTAGCAGAACTTAGCGACACCGAGGCTCGGCCGCAATTAACCAAACTCCCTATCAGGGATTGAAACAAAGTAAGTCTGTATAAAGCCTTGGCAGCAGCCACTAGCCGCAATTAACCAAACTCCCTATCAGGGATTGAAACCATAAGTTTTTCTTATGAAATATCGCTTCAGTGGTGTACCTGCCGCAATTAACCAAACTCCCTATCAGGGATTGAAACCTGCTGATACATTTAAACCCTGTAATGGGTTAATGCCGCAATTAACCAAACTCCCTATCAGGGATTGAAACATCGCAAAGTGACCAAAAAGAGTATTTCTGATTGCCGCAATTAACCAAACTCCCTATCAGGGATTGAAACTAGAGAAATTCTTGGAGCCGGGAAAAGTTTGGACTCAAGCCGCAATTAACCAAACTCCCTATCAGGGATTGAAACGCCCCGTAGGCCCCGAAGGATTGAAGCCAATAACTGCCGCAATTAACCAAACTCCCTATCAGGGATTGAAACTCCCCTGGCGTTGAAATTTCGGAGCTATTTTCTAGCCGCAATTAACCAAACTCCCTATCAGGGATTGAAACTGCAACCCTCGCATCCATAACGCTTAACCAGCACCGCCGCAATTAACCAAACTCCCTATCAGGGATTGAAACGGAGTAGTGTGTCGAGTTTATTTTCAAGCCTAATTAAAGCCGCAATTAACCAAACTCCCTATCAGGGATTGAAACCGCTACCGACCTCCAAGAAGAGGGCGGCATGGTGCCGCAATTAACCAAACTCCCTATCAGGGATTGAAACTACCTTACGGGAACCGTTGCAGAGGCTCAAAAACCAGCCGCAATTAACCAAACTCCCTATCAGGGATTGAAACTGTAGCTTCCCAGTGACCTCTCACTACCGCGTCGCCGCAATTAACCAAACTCCCTATCAGGGATTGAAACTTACGGAAGAAGTGGCAGCCGGTATCAAGAAGCTCCAGGGCCGCAATTAACCAAACTCCCTATCAGGGATTGAAACCGGTTAACTGGTGTTTATCTTCAAGAGTTTAAGAAAGCCGCAATTAACCAAACTCCCTATCAGGGATTGAAACTGCCTGCTGACGCTTCTCCGCCGCCCTCTTTCTGAGCCGCAATTAACCAAACTCCCTATCAGGGATTGAAACGCGACGGGTTTGGACAACTGGTTTTTTTCAGGAAAGCCGCAATTAACCAAACTCCCTATCAGGGATTGAAACTCAGATAATTGTTGAAAGTAGTAGCAAAACTTATGCCGCAATTAACCAAACTCCCTATCAGGGATTGAAACTCCCGTTCCATCAATCCCTATTAGGGATGCCCTATGGGCGCCGCAATTAACCAAACTCCCTATCAGGGATTGAAACACAGTTACAGATCCGGGGCCAGTGCCGCCGCGTACCGCCGCAATTAACCAAACTCCCTATCAGGGATTGAAACTTTTAAATGACATTATTGAGTATTAGTTTTAATTGCCGCAATTAACCAAACTCCCTATCAGGGATTGAAACAGTAAGGATGCACTGGCGGTCAAAGTTTGCTGCATAGCGCCGCAATTAACCAAACTCCCTATCAGGGATTGAAACGCAAAATACGCAGAACTCGGCGCGTCTTACCAACAGCGCCGCAATTAACCAAACTCCCTATCAGGGATTGAAACGATTTGAATAAGGCGACACTACTCACACAAACCCGCAGCCGCAATTAACCAAACTCCCTATCAGGGATTGAAACCAATCAACCATTCAGGGGCTTGAATTGGTGGAGAGCCGCAATTAACCAAACTCCCTATCAGGGATTGAAACTTACAAAAGCTGATATTGAAATGGCTGTTAAAAAAGCCGCAATTAACCAAACTCCCTATCAGGGATTGAAACCGGAGCCTACAAGGGCGCTCAGAATAGATGGAAGGCCGCAATTAACCAAACTCCCTATCAGGGATTGAAACTTGACACTCTTCCATTACAAAATACTCCAAATATGCCGCAATTAACCAAACTCCCTATCAGGGATTGAAACGTGAATGCCTCCCATTCCTTCTACAATCCCTAAATGCCGCAATTAACCAAACTCCCTATCAGGGATTGAAACTCTACAAGCTCAGAAACTCTGTCAATACATCTGGATCAATGGCCGCAATTAACCAAACTCCCTATCAGGGATTGAAACATTCGATGCGAGATGTACTCGATGAAGTCGAAAAATGCCGCAATTAACCAAACTCCCTATCAGGGATTGAAACTGGGATGAGACGCTTGCATGGCCTCATCTAATCCGAGCCGCAATTAACCAAACTCCCTATCAGGGATTGAAACCTCTGAAAGAGCAAAATACAAATTAAGTCACAACCAACCTAAATCCCATCTTCACTTAAGATGACAATGACAATTCGGCTTTTCAATCAAAGACTCAACCAAAGCATTCAAAGCAACCGCCGCCAACAACCCGCCGCCAAAAGTCCCCACAGTCGTAATATAAGCAACGCCCGATCGCACTAACCGCCGTTTCGCCACCGGAGAATGACTAAAACCGATCGGCATTCCAATTACCAAAGCCGGTTGCAATTGCCCACACTCGATCGCCTCGCAAACCGCCATCAGCACAGACGGCGCATATCCTATCACCAATATACATCCCTTTTCCAGTTTCAACAACTTATCAAACCACTCACGCTGCTGCCAGAATTCCTGTTCCGCTTCCGCCGCAGCATTGATGTGCGGATCATCAATTAAAGTTGCAATACTTGTTCCCAAATGCGCCAATCTAGTCCCATCCAAAGCCGCAAAAACAGGCGGCACATCAGCCACAATTTGACACTGATTTTTCAAAGCTTCCCGCGCCGATTGAATCGCCGTTTCGCTCAACTTCACAAACGGCAGCAGCGAACAATCTCCGCAGGCTAACACCAGTTTAGAAAGCAAGTCTACCTCAATTTCCGAGCGATAGCCCAAATCCGGCAACAAAAGCTGCAACGACTCCCCAAAATCCTCCGGGTGAGTGTGCGCCCCCGCATCCCAACCCTCCCAAAGTTGTTCCAACTCATCCAACCCCCCGTCAGTTTCGGCCTGCAACAGCCTTAATTGCGCCAATGCGTCCGCTTGCACCGCTTGACAGGAAATATCCCGTCCCAGCAATCCTTCCAGCGCCGAAGCCGTTTCTCTGAGGCGAACAATTTGCTGAATAACCGACAGATATTGCCGTTGCAGAGTCGCCATCAGCGCGTCAGGAGAAGCATCCGCGTCTGTTTCTAACAGTTTGCGGATGTGAGACAGTTGAAAGCCTTGCTGCTTGAGTGCGACTATTCTTTGCAGCCTTTGCACATCGCTGCGGGTGTACAATCTGTAGTTAGAGGTCGATCGTACCGCCGGAGATAGCAGCCCCAAAGCGTGATAATGTCGCACCATCCGAGGGGTAATTGTACCTTTTACCGCTTCTGTAAGTTGTTTGATTGTCAGGTATTCTTGCATGGGATTTTTGGATTTTGGGATTGTATATTTGATTCTCGAATTCACCCTCCGTCCGCCGGGGAATCAATTCCCACGCATTCA